>CAZTZL010000100.1:0-10143 GCA_964617625.1 uncultured bacterium | reverse complement strand
GCTATTAAGATCTTAGGATATTCTCGAAAAGAGTTGCTTTCCATGGGTCCGCCTGATATCGATTCCAGTTTAAATACCAAAACCATAAAGAATCTTATCAAAGGAATGAAGACGGATAAATTACAGGTTTTCGAAACAACGCACACCACAAAAAATGGAAAGACCATCCCGGTAGAAATTCAATCCACTCTGGTCACATTTCAGGGGAAAGATGCGATTTTAAGTATTGCAAGAGACATTACAGAGCGCAAACGTGCAGAAGAACAACTCCGCTTGTCTGAAATTGCGCTTAAAAAAGCACAGCATGTGGCACATGTGGGAAACTGGACATGGTACGTTCAAGAAAACCGGCTGGAATGGTCCGATGAGATGTATCGTATCTTTGGCATTGATAAAAAAGAATTCTCAGAAAATCTGAACGAAGTAATTGCCATGGCCATCCATCCTGAAGACAGGGCAGCCGTGGAAGCATCGAACCTTTCAGTAATAAAGGACAAAAAGCCAATCCCGCTTGAATACCGCGTCGTCTGGCCCGACGGCACAGTTCGGACTATATGGGCCGAAGCAGGGGAACTAATCCTCGATGACTTCGGCAATCCGGCAGTTCTTACAGGAATCGTGCAGGACATCACCGAGCGCAAACAGGCTGAAGATCTTCTTAAGCAACGCGAAGATATCATTCATTCGATTGTTGAAACCTCGCGAGACTGGATTTGGGCCATTGACATAGATGGGAAACACACCTACTGCAATCCTGCAATACAGGACATCTTAGGCTACAAACCCGATGATTTAGTGGGTAAACCGAGCATCAACCTGCTTCATAAAGAGGACAGGAAATTCATTGAATCTCAGTTGCCCAAATGGATTGCCAAAAATGAAGGCTGGAAAAATCTGATCCTTCGATGGAAACACAGGGATGGAAACTGGCATTGGCTTGAGAGCAATGCTGTGCCGAGTTTAAATGCAAATGGAAAGCTCACCGGATTCCGAGGTGTTGATCGTGACATCACTGAGCGCAAGACGGCAGAAGAAGCACTGCACGAGAGCGAAGCTCGTTTCCGTAGAATTTTCGAAGACAGCCCTATTGGAATGGCAGTATCAGACAAATCATTTCGGTTTGTGAAAGCGAATCCTTCATTTTGCAGTATGTTGGGATACACAGAAAAAGAAATTCTATCGCTCTCATTTAAAGAGATAACCCATCCGGATTATATTGCTCAAGATATTGAAAATATCAGGAAGCTGGCTTCGGGACAAATAACAATTTACAAAACAGAAAAACGCTATATCAGAAAAAATGGAGAAATCCTCTGGGGTCATCTTACACTATCCAAGATTCTTGATGAAAAAGGAAAACTTGTTTATTATCTTGTGATGCTGCAGAATATCACCGAACGCAAACAGGCAGGAGAAACAATATCAAAGGAACGTTCTCTGCTCAGAACATTGATCGATAATCTGCCGTGCGCTGTGTTTGTGAAAGACAAAGAGTACCGGAAAATCATTGTGAATCCAATTCATATCAATCGTGTGCAAGGACATTTAAAATATCTGGGGATAAATGAAGATATCGATATTCTCGGCAAAACCGATTTCGAGATTTTCCCGAAAGAACTGGCAGAAAGATTTTTTGCGGATGACCAGAAAGTAATCCGGAACGGTAAAATAATAATAAACCATGAAGAAATCGGCGCAAATCCTGAAGGAGAAAAAATATGGCTTTTGGTATCCAAAGTCCCCTTGCATGATAATGACGGCTCGATTATCGGCATGGTGGGCATCACCACTGATATCACCGATCGCAAATTAGCGGAAGATCAGCTGCAGAATGACCTGCGCGAAAAAGAAATTCTTTTAAAAGAACTTTATCACAGAACGAAAAACAACATGCAGGTGATTTCCTCCATGCTCCGGTTGAAAGCCCGAAATATCAAAAATAAAGAAATGACAGCAAGTTTCAAAGAAATCGAAAGTAAAATATTATCCATGGCTCTAGCACATCAAAAATTGTACGATTCCAAAGATTTATCCCATCTCAATTTAAAAGAGTATATCAATGATCTTGTTTCACTTTTAAAAAGCAGCCAACTTGTTTCCTCCGGCCGGATTATTTTTACAACGGAGGGGGAAAACATCAACGTTTTAATTGATACGGCCATTCCTGTCGGACTCATCATCAACGAGTTGATCACCAATTCGCTGAAATACGCATTCCCTGACAAAAGGCAGGGTGAAATAAAAATCAAACTTTTTACAAAAGAAAAAAATGAGCTGGTTTTAGAAGTATCCGACAACGGCGTAGGTCTGCCAAAAGGATTTGACATACAAAAGGACAGCCATCTGGGAATAAGACTGGTCATTGATCTTGTTGAGCACCAGCTTCAGGGGAAAATAAAATGCGAAAGTAAAAAAGGTTTGTTATGGCGCATTCTTCTTAATGAAGAATTATACAAACCAAGAGTTTAATAGTGACAAACAAAAAAATTAGCAATAATTGATGTAAATAGATATGGTATACAAACATAAAGAAGGAACAACATTTTCTTCCGCTGAATTCAAATCACATTTTTCTCAGCATCCGAACTAAAGGATTTAAACCAAAGCCCCATACGAAGAACATCTTTGTATTGGCCGTCAACAAACACTTCGTTGCACAAAAGACCCTCCACTTTGAAACCAAGTTCTTCATTAAGGCGAATATTTCGAATATTTGTATTCAGTGTATTTAAATATATCTTTTTCAGTTTGAGTGTCGAAAGGCCGTATTGAATCCACAATCGCGTGGCTTCTTTGGCCAGCCCCATTCCTCTCATATTGGGATCGCCGATGAGTTTTCGCAGTTCCGCTTTGTTCTGGCCTTTATCGTGATTTAAAAAGGCAACAGCACCAACAGGTGTCCCGTCAGGAAAGATAATCAAACCGACGGTATGGGATGGCTCATTTATTAGTTGATTGAGATCGATGGATTCGGCAGTCGTGCGCGAAAAAAGAAAATATTTGCCAAACTCGTCCGAAAGCCATTTCTTGAGGAGTAATTTATCTTTCTCGGGTTGCGGAGCCCGAATCCACACTCGCTTCCCTTTGAGTGGCAATTTCATTTTTTTTGTTATATCATATTTTTTCATATCCGTTTTCTTTTTGACGGCTCCATTCTCATTATGCATGGAAAGATCAAACAGAACGTTGGCAAACCGGATATAATCCACTTGTTGAAAACCATATTCAATACTCTCTTTGAAAAAATTCCTCGCTAAAATTTCGAGAGTATTATCAGGAACCTTCTGCTCAGAATCATTCATGGCTTTCACCTATTATTAAAAATGAATAACAATGCTGATATTGGTGAAGTAGAATTTATATCTGACAATTTAAAAGGGAATCTTTCCGGACAAGATTCTCTTAATAATTCAGGTATTATTAGCTATAAATACCATTCTGATGTTATGGAATATTCAGTGTGCAAAATAGAATATAGAAAAATATAAGCCATCCATCTAAAAATGTCAAGGCAGAAAGCAATAAAATTTTCATGCTGGAGAATTGGCGCTTGCTGCCCATTTTACGATGAACAAGCCGAAAAGTACGAGTACCAGTCCGACAAGCAAAGCGATAATTGAAACCATAGCAACGAGCGTAATAATATCCTGTTTTACGGAAGTCCGTTTCTGCCTGATATAATCCATGATGATGACATCATAGAACACTTTCCCGGCAAAGATCACGAAAAGACATACACCAAGTACAATACGCGCCACAGTCCACCTGCCGGGGACAGGATTAGCCAGCGGCCATAAAAGCCACACAACAATCAGCCATTTACCGATTTCAGGAACAATGGTTTTCCAATCTTTTAAAAGAGTCTTCTGTTTGGGGAATTGCTTTGTTTTTTCTTCATTCATCTTGATACTCTTCAGTTAAGGTTCCAGCCAAAAAGCGTCCTCAATGTGACGGATTTCCATATTCCGGTCAGTATCAACAATGCCAATCACATCGAAACGGCAGTCCCTGTCGTTAATATTGTGCTGCTGAATATATGCCTGGGCAACTTTCCCGATTTGAGCCTGTTTTTTTTGATCGACCCAGGCTTCCGGTTCTCCAAACGAATCGTGCCGCTGCGTCTTCACCTCTATAAAAACAAGAATATCCCCGTCAAGCGCAATAATGTCTATTTCTCCCCGTTCCGCCCGGTAATTCCGTTCAAGAATTGTGAAACCTTTCCCTTTTAAATAGTGAACGGCTCTCTCCTCCCCTTCCCTTCCGACCCTTTTTCTGTAATCGTCTGTTCGTTTCACGATACCTGCAATCCCTTCACCTTAAAACTCCGCCGGTGAATCGGTGACCATCCGTGCTTTTTTAAAGCCTTAATATGGTCCCGCGTGCCATATCCTTTGTGTTTCGCAAAACCGTAATGGGGATACATCCGGTCATAGGTTTCCATCATTTCATCCCGTGTGACTTTGGCAACAATCGAAGCCGCGGCAATCGAGTAACATTTTTGATCGCCTTTGATAATCGGTGTCTTTTCACAGGGAATATCCGGCACAAAGCTGCCATCGATGAGAACGTGCTGAGGGAAAACAGAAAGCTGTTCCAGGGCAAGACGCATGGCTTCAAGACTGGCCCGCAGTATATTGATCCTGTCGATTGTTTTTTCACTGACGATACCGATACCAAAAGAAACTGCCTCTTCCCGGATTTTTTGACATAATACGACACGCCGGGAATGGATAATCTTTTTTGAATCATCGATGCCGGGGATAAAGATATTCGGGGGGAAAATAACAGCAGCCGCGACCACCGGTCCGGCCAAGGGTCCCCGACCCGCCTCATCAACACCGGCGACAAACTTCAGTCCCCGATTCCACAGTATCCTTTCATGTTCAAGAAGCTGAAAGATACGGCTCTTTTCTTTTTCGTGGACAGAAACAGAATCGGCCAAAATGCTTCTCCTCCCAATGAGGATGCAATACTAACATGGAAGAATAATTCGTATACGAATAAAATGAAAGGATGTTGTCACGTGATGTATTTCTCTATTTCACGCTTTAATTGTTCAAACGGTACGGCACCGGACAAACGAAACAGGACTTTCCCCCGGTGAAACAGCATGAGAGTCGGAATTCCTGAAATCTGATATTGAGATGCAATTGCTGGCTTTTGATCGACATTCACTTTTATTGTCACTAACTTTCCCTTAAAGGTATTGGACACTTGTTTGATAACAGGAGCAGCCATTTTGCAGGCGCCGCACCATTCGGCCCAAAAATCAACAAAAACGGGAATTTCGGACTGTTGAATCAGTTCGTAAAAAGACTTCGGCCATTCACTTTTAACCGTCATATCCAACCCGAATAAATAGAATACTCAATGGCTGCAAGTACTGTTGCAGGATGTACATGTTCCTGAACAGCTTCCACCGCTTCCCGCACTCGGCTGGCTCAGATTGCCTCCGACATAAAAAACGCCAAAAGTTTCTTTCAATTTTTTCCCGCCGCATTTGGGGCACACAATTTTATTTTTTTTCGAGACCGTTGTAAAAATATCAAAATGATGCTGACAAGCTTTACATGTAAACTCATATGTCGGCATAAATCCGTTTACCCTTTCCTTTATTTCCAGAAAAATGCTCACTGAATTTTAATCAGCTCTGCAGTACCGTCAAAAATAAAACGAATGGAACTCTAAAAAGATCCATCATTACTCCTGTCAAACTTCAACAGAAAAGGCAGAGTATAAACTCTGCCTAAAATTAAATTAATACATTTTTCCCGGGCGATCATTACTATTCGACAATTGCTTCTACAGGACAGACCTCAACACATGAACCACAATCAGTACATAATTTTGGATCAATCTTATAAATTTCATCACCTTCACTGATGGCCCCTTCGGGACATTCGGATTCACATGCACCGCAGCTGATGCATTCGTCAGTAATTTTGTGTGCCACTGTAACCTCCTGAATATAAAATCATATTATTATCGTTAAAAAAATGATTAAAAATATAGCCAAAAAACAGGATAAAGTCAACCTTAAAAGCAGTCACACCCGCCATAATTTCATCATAGCGTCAGGGGTTTTTCCGACTTTACAGATACCCTCTTCACTTCCTCGATAATGGATCGATACTTCATCATTCCGGCACTTCGAACAGTAACGGGCAACAATTCCGGATACTGTTTTACGATCCGTTTCATTCAATACATTTTCCGCAATCGCCAGTGGACCTTCGATTTGATCAGGTTCAAAAACCCACCTTCCTTCTCCAAACAATTCAAGTATCCGGTTGTCCTGCTCATTCCTCCCGACAACGATCCACAGGTGATCGTTCGGCCAGAAATGCCTTCCCAGGCGAAGCATTCGAATGCTTTCCAAAGAAATTTCATTTGTATTACGGTTTTTTATCAGTTTCTTGGCTCTTCTTGCCCATTCCGGATCCGTCAGAAGACACCCCCCTGCCGGCTGGTTATAATCGTCGATCCCCAGTTGAGCGGCTAGAGCGATCTGAGGTTTCCGGCTTCGGCCTGAAAAATCGTGGAGTTTCCCGCGGTCCACCCAACCCTCTTCTTCCGGAACAGTAGGAGGAAGTATTCTGGCCGACAAAGGGCGCAGGATAATCCCTTTCAGTCCCGACACTTTATCCACATGAAAAAGAGTGGGTTTGTTCTGTGTCATCGGGCGCTGGCCCACCACTTCTCCGGTAATGATAAATTTTGCTCCGATCTCTTCCATGAATGCTTTGCCATATTGAAGCGTCATTAAACGGCAGTCGATACAGGGATTCATCTCGGAACCGTAACCGTGATCTGGCTCAAGAAACATCTTCAGGAAATCATCGGTAATGTCTTTGACAATAACAGGAATGTTGTGAGGTTTGAAAAGCTCATAAAGCCGCCGAATGCGATCTTCGTCCGAAAATGGATCGAACCGGAAAAGACAGTGCAGCCCAATGATTTCAATACCGAGCCGCTTGATAAGAACAGCGGACAAAAGGCTGTCCAGTCCGCTTGAAATCAGAGCGACTGCTTTTATTTTATTTGAATTTAAAATAAACTAGAACCCTAAAATCTTTTTCGCTTCCGGATCGATGCGTTCAGGTGTCCACGGTGGATCCCAAACCATTTGAATATTCACTTTATCGACCCCGTCGAGCGCTTCGATTCTCTTTTTGACATTTTCAGCAATAAATCTGCTCATCGGACACCCGCGCGCCGTAAGCGTCATCTTGACAGACACATTGCCTTTTTCGATTGCAATATCGTAGATCAAACCTAAATCCACAATGTTGATCGGAATTTCCGGATCATAACACTCTTTCAATGTCTCTACAATTGTATCTTTTGTAACCATATTGTTGCCTTCGACATTCAGACCAATTCATCTTTCGGGATTTACTGGACATCGATTTTCTCGTTCGGTGGAATTAGAAGTTTCTGATAAATCCTGATCTTAGGACCGGCAATCCCTGTAAACCTTTTTATGAGATGAAGAGAACGCTCTTCTTCGGATAAGATTTTTTCATAAAATTCTTTCTGATTTCGATAATCCTGATAAAGCGGGGATGAAGGATCGGGAACCTGACTGGAATCCTGGACAAAAAAACGGTTAAAATTACTCGAAGAAATGACGATATAGTCTGCAGAATTCTCCAGGATGCTGTTTGGATTATTCCAATAGTCACGTATATTTTGAATGTGATAAAGCGGCCGCTTGTTATAATAATTTTTAACCCTTTCCGCACACTGACTTCCTGAAAACTCAATCTCCTGAATCTTGCGGAAAGCTTGACCTTCGTCAGTCAAGTTCCGAAAAATAACCGGATCAATCAAAAGAACAGACTCTCCCGGAATCATTTTTTGAATCCACTGTTCAGCAGCAACACGGTTGTCTTGAATCATATCACGATGAACCATGCGGGAAATTCGAAACAGCGGATTCAGAATAAAAAGAAAGACGCACAGGCAAACAAAAAGCAGTTTTAAAATTGGAACCCGGAGTTTGCCACCGATAATATTTACTATTCTTCCCATAAATAAGGTTAATATCGGATAAAGGAAAATAAAATAGTGTATGGACTTTTTTTCAAGTTGACCGATATAGAGAAAGGAAGGCAGAATTAAAAGAAGAAATAAAATATCTTCTTTTGTATGTTTATAAATAGCATATCCGACAGCCAAAAAAACCACCGGCAGAACATAGGTATTACATCGCCAGATTTGATCGAGGACCCAGAGCCAATCCACACCGTTGTCACCAACATGACCGGTAGTAAGGAGATTGTTCACCAGAAAATATCCATGAATAAATCGATGCGGAATAATGAGCCAACCCGGCGATCCCGTAACAAATCCCAAAATAAACAATCCGTATGTACTCAAGATGATCTTCCAATGCCTTCCTTTAACAGATAAAAAAGGTGCACATAACAGCGGTATCACGGCCATTCCGGCATTATATTTTGTGCTTGCTGCCAGACCGATTAAAAATGAAGCCAAAAACAAATAATGTGTTTGATTGGTAAAGAAAAACTCAAAACAAAGCAAGAGGCCCGCGGTCACAAGGAAAGCTGTGGTCATTTCGGGAAGTGCATAACGGGAAAATGCAAAATAATGGCCTCCAAACGGATCAAAAGTGAGTATGCATAGAGTGATCAATCCGGCTCCCCAACCGTATCGCTTTTTTGTCCATAAATATACGGCAACAACCGTCATCATGAACATAAAAATGGAAACGAACCTTCCTCCGAAAACGAGAAGCGGAAGTTTATGATCAAAAAGAAACTGCATCCACCGGGAATCCGTCAAACACGAAAGCGGATATCCTGTAGTCAAATAATATCCGGCAAAAAGGATGAGAACAGGAATAACCATAAGGTAACTGAAAAAAGTGGGATAGCCGAAATGTTCCGGAAGGATGGTTTTGTGACTGACGAAATGGCTGATATTATAAAGAAGTGGAATTTCGTCCATGTAGACCGGCACCCGGATGCCATCCAGTACACGAATAACCAGTGCAATAATGATGATGACAATACCCGTATATTTTTTAAAAAAGTCCAGCATACTTTTATCCATTTTTATAAGGGATCGATTTCTATTTCAGAACATCGACAATCAAATTCAGTGAATCGATATGAACTCCGCTGTATTTTTCAACATTATTGATGATGTAATCCTGTAGTTCTGTCAACGTTTTCGGAATACTCATACCAAACGGAACGCACAATTTAACCTCCAAGCGAAAGCTTTCCTGAAAAGGGTCGAGAAATATTTTTTTAATCGTGATATCGGGGTTGTATTCCAGAACGCAGTGCATGATCATCTGGCTGAGCGCGGACTGCGAAATAGAAAGCTGTCCACGCCGGCTGAACAACGGCTGAACAATGGTTTTCTCGACCACTTTATTCTTCCAGATAAAAACCGGATGGGCTTTGAGAAAAAACCGGATTGAATCGAGAATACGGTGAGCTGGATCTTTACGCACTTCGATCATCGGAACCGGAATGACATGCTTGCCCTCGATACGCCGGCTATCCATAGCATTGGCTATTTCCTCTCTGGTAGCCAGATCTTCGATATAAATAATTTCGTCCGGATAGGGTAAATCCAGCCGTTCGGCAATCCGTCCGACCATTTTTTCCGAAGTCCCGATCAGCAGTATGGAATTGAACTTTTCCTCTGCAAGCACTTTCTGCATTTCTTTCGCGTAGTTAAAATCTTCAAAAATCGCCCGCTTGATTGCCTTGAATTTGTTTGTCTCGCGTTTGGCAGACTTCCCGGCAATAATGATCTTCCCCCGAATGATCAAACCGTCATCGATAATCAGATCGATATTGTGTTTATCAGCCAGAAGCTTGGACCGGAAGCTCTTTCCCGTTCCCGTGGACCCGACCAAAGCATAGACTTTCACGCTGGAAATATCCTGACGAAATGGAAATAATATTTGTTTAATCCGGCTTAACAACGATCTCGCTCCTTTTAAGAACCTTGAAAGATAATAAATTTCATGGTAATATCAAATACTCACTTGTTCATTTATGCTTGTTAAACACAAAAATCCCCCTTCATGATGGGAGCTGCTTAACCATATGGGGGGCAGGAAAAGTTATCTCCCCTTCAGGCCTGCCCCGGTAATCTTTT
>CAZTZL010000099.1:0-10188 GCA_964617625.1 uncultured bacterium | reverse complement strand
ATTATTAATTATACGGATTAGGTAAACTCATGAATAAACTTCACTACTACCCTGGATGTACGCTGAAAGAAAAAACAACGAATTTGGATAATTCGACCAGGGCTGCAATGGAGATTCTGGGATATGAACTGGTCGAACCGGAAGGATGGACATGCTGTGGCGCAGAATATCCGTTGACCGAAGATAAAATCGTCGGATTGGCTGCGCCGGCGCGAATTCTCAGACAGGTGGAGATTGAGGGCGGAAACAAAGTTGTAACCACATGCGCATTTTGTTATAATGTTTTAAAACGTACGAATGAAGCCCTGCTCAGGGATCCTCTCAAACAGAAACGAATCAATGCCTATCTTCGTGACGATATTAAAATCGAGCCGATAACGAAAGAAAAGACAACAGATTTCCCGGAGTATTTTTCAACGGTTTGGGTGTTCCATCTCCTTGAATTTCTCAAGAACGAAGTCGGGTTCACTCAGTTTCATTCTTTAATAAAAAGAAATTTAAAAGGGTTGAAAGTCGCACCGTACTATGGCTGCCGTCTGCTTCGGCCCGCAGATGAAGTCGGCATTGATGATCCGGAAGATCCCCATATTTTTGAGGAATTTTTAAACGCCCTGGGATGCGAGCCGGTCGATTTTCCGTTCAAACAGGAATGCTGCGGATCCTATATTTCGGTTTCTCTTCCGGATGCGGCATCCGAAGCTTCCTATCAGGTTCTCAAATCTGCACAGAATGCGGGTGCCGATATTCTGGCATTGAGCTGTCCATTGTGCTATTATAATTTAGACCGCAGGCAGGATCGCATCCGGGAGAAATTTCCCGAGTTTACAGGTTTTCCGATATTGTTTTTCACTCAGATTCTTGCATGGGCGCTTGGAGTGGAAGAGTCTGTGCTGGGTTTCGATCAGCATTTTTTTGATCCTCGTCCGGTTTTGTACCAAGAACAGAAGACCGAGGCTGTTTCATGAAAAATACCAAAAAGAAAATTGGGTTGTTTGTCTGCCATTGCGGTGTGAACATCGCAAGCATTGTTGATGTCGAACGCGTGGCGAAAGCGATGGCTGATTATCCGAATGTTGTGTTTTCGACCGACTATGTCTACATGTGTTCCGAACCGGGGCAAAAAATGATCCTGGATACGATAAAGGAGAGGGGGTTGGATGCGCTGATTGTGGCTGCATGTTCCCCAACACTTCATGAAAGGACATTTCAGAATGTAGCCAAACTGGCTGGACTCAATCCATACCAGATAGAAATTGCGAATATTCGGGAACAGGGGAGCTGGGTTCATTCCGATAAAAAAAAGGCTACGGAAAAAGCGATCCGAATCTGCAGATCAATGGTTGAGAAGGTCTCCCAGAATGAAAACCTCGAGCCGATCAAAGTGGATGTCCATCGCCGTGCCATGGTGATCGGGGGAGGGATCAGCGGACTTCAAGCTGCTCTGGATATCGCCGATCACGGATACGAGGTTCTGCTGGTTGAGAAGAATCCCTCCATTGGCGGCCACATGATTCAGCTTTCCGAAACTTTCCCGACTCTGGATTGTTCGCAATGTATCATGACTCCCAAAATGGTGGAAGTCTCCCGCCATCCCAAAATCAAGCTTCTTACCTATCATGAGGTCAAATCGGTTTCCGGTTTTGTGGGGAATTTCAGGGTCAAGATCCGAAAAAAACCCCGGTATATCGATCCGGGCCTCTGTAACTTGTGCGGTGAATGCGAAAAAGTCTGCCCGCAGGTTGTATCGGATGAATTCAATATGGGGCTTTCATTCCGAAAAGCGATTTATCTTCCTTTTCCGCAGGCCGTGCCGGGAACATACACTCTTGATATCGAAAATTGTCTGGGACTGTTGCCCATACGGTGCGGCAAGTGTAAAGAGGTTTGTGAACCCAATGCCATCAATTATGATGAAGCGGAAGAAATATTCGAGGAAGAAGTCGGCGCAATCGTTGTTGCAACCGGTTATGATCTTTACACGATGGATCATTTGGCCGAATACGGGGGTGAAAAGATTGACGATGTGGTTAATGGTCTCGAATTCGAACGGATTCTTTCCGCATCCGGCCCGACAGGGGGTGTGGTTCGCAGACCTTCAGACGGAGAAGTCCCTAAAAACGTGGTTTTTGTGCAGTGCTGCGGTTCCAGGGATACGGAGCATCATAATCCCTATTGTTCAAAGATTTGCTGCATGTATACTGCCAAACATGCCATGCTTTATAAACATAGAGTCCCCGACGGGAATGCGACTGTCTTTTATATCGATGTCCGTGCCGGCGGCAAAGCGTTCGATGAATTTTATCAGAGAGCCACTGAGGAAGATGAAGTTCTTTACATCCGGGGCAAAGTTTCAAAAATATTCAGAGAAAACGACAAGATCATGGTCTGGGGTGTGGATACACTGACCGGTCAAAAGGTAGAAATCGAAGCCGATATGGTGGTTCTGGCCATGTCCATGGTCAAAACCGACGGTGTTGAAAATCTTCTCAAGGAATTGAAAATTGCCACGGACAGCAACGGATGGCTGGCCGAGGCCCATCCGAAATTGCGCCCGGTAGAAAGTCTCAACGCCGGATTCTATTTGGCAGGATGTGCCAACGGCCCCAAGGATATTCCCGAGACCGTATCGCAGGCATCGGCTGCGGCTGCGAAAGTGGGTGATCTCTTTGCCCAAGCGGAACTTCTGCACGAACCGACCATTGTTCCTGTGATTGAAGAACTCTGCAGCGGCTGCGGAATCTGTATCCATGTTTGTCCTTATGGCGCACGTGAACTCGATCCGGTTCTCAAAGTTGTGAAAGTGAATGAAATTCTTTGCGAAGGATGCGGCGCTTGTGCGGCTGCATGTCCGTCCGGCGCTGCGCAGCAACGCAATCAGACGGATGGTCAAATCTTTTCCATGTTGAAAGCCATGCTGAAAGGTTAGTCATGTTCGAACCGAAAATCATGTGTTTTTTATGCAAGTGGTGTACTTATGCCGGAGCCGATCTTGCCGGAACATCACGGATGCAGTATGCTCCCAACAGTATGAATATGCGCGTGATGTGTTCCAGCCGGGTTGATCCCCAGCATGTCCTTTATGCTTTTAAACAGGGAGCGGATGGGGTTTTTATCGGCGGGTGTCACCCCGGAGATTGTCACTATGTGGAAGGAAATTACAAGACGCTTCGCAGAATCACTCTTTTTAAACCCATGCTTGAATCGCTGGGAATCGATCGAAAGAGGCTTCGTCTGGAGTGGATTTCTGCAGCGGAAGGGCAGAAGTTTGTTAAAGTCATGAATGAATTTACAGAGCAGATTCGTGTTCTCGGGCCCCTGAATCTCGAAGAAGCTGTATTGGATTCAGGCGTCAGGTAAGCCGGTAACTGTCTGTATCATTTCTTTGTCAGGTTTATAAACAAGGGTTAAAATTATGGTTGAGATTTCCGTTGAAGTAAAAAAGGGCAGTCAGGAAAAAGCAAAACGATTGCAGGACAAACACCCAAAAGAGAAACGGGTTCCCATCTTTATCATGGGAAAAAAATACGAGGTTCCGGATTCTCTGACCATTCAGAAAGCATTGGAGTATGCAGGTTATCAACTGATTCGCGGATGCGGATGCCGTGGGGGAATATGCGGTGCATGCGGTACGGTGTACCGTTTCCCGAATTCGTATCGGATCGAGGTCGGGCTTGCCTGTCAGACCGTGGTTGAACCCGATATGTACATTACGCAAATTCCCTTTTTCCCCGGAAATAAGGCCACCTATAATATCGAAAAACTGGAGCCAACGGGTTCCTCAATTGCAGCCATGTATCCTGAAATTTTCAAATGTGTAGGGTGCGGCACATGCACGCGCAGCTGCCCCATGGACATCGACGTGATGGATTACATCTCCAAAGCCATACGTGGAGATATTGCCGGTGCTGCCGAACTTTCATTCGATTGTGTCATGTGCGGTTTGTGCACGGCACGATGTCCGGCCGAGGAAGTGCAGTACAATGTGGCCATCTTGACCCGCCGGTTGTACGGCCGCCATATTGCTCCGCGCGCCAGACATATCCAAAAGGCAATTCAATATATTGAAGAAGGACAATTTGAGAAGACCATTAAACAGCTGATGAAAATGAACCGAAAGGAGCTTGAAAAAGTTTACAATGAACGGGAAATTGAACCCGATATGTCCGAAGAGTTTTGGACACCTAAAAATAAAATCAATCTTGTGATCGAATGAGAATGAATGCGTCAATACGATCCTGAATTTATGGAGAACGTATTATGCCGTACACACCTGAATTAAAGAAATTGATAAAAATTGTCGAAAAAACCCGGTCGAAACGCATCGAGCAAAAGAAGCGCGGCGAAGAATTCCCTGCCATGTCGCTGAAGGAACATGAGGAGATTCTTAAATATCATCCTGATTTCAAGGAAGAAGGCCGTTCTGAAATTAAAGTCGGGCCGAACAAAGGATACAGAATTGCCAATGAGATGATTTCACTTTTCCATGCCAGGAGTCGGGTGAATCCCGACTTAATCGATTTGTCCAAAGTACATTATGAAACCGATGTGCTGATTTTAGGAGGAGGAGGGGCAGGAACAGCGGCGGCGTTAATGGCACGGGAGCAGGGAGTGAAGGTATTGATTGCTACGAAACTCCGGCACGGCGATGCCAACACGATGATGGCAGAGGGAGGTATTCAGGCGGCGACGAAAAGCGAAAAAGATTCTCCGTATTACCATTATCTGGATGCGATGGGTGGGGGGCATTTCAAAAACGATCCGGAATTGGTACATACTCTGGTGAATGAGGCCCCGAAGGTGATGTCCTGGCTTGAAAAACTGGGAGCCATGTTTTCCAAATTCGAAGACGGACGGCTGAAGTCGCTTCACGGAGGAGGTACCTCCCGCAAGCGCATGCATTATGCAGGTGATATAACAGGCGCCGAAATTATGCGAACGATTCGTGATGAGGCGAAAAATTATCCTGATGAAATCAAGGTTCTGGAATTCAGTCCGGCTGTGGAGCTTATTCTGAACGATCAAGGCGCCTGCGCTGGCGCGGTTTTGTACAATCTCGAAACAGAGGAGTATATTATTGTTAAGGCCAAAGCCACGGTTATGGCGACCGGAGGATCGGGACGGCTCCACATTCAGAATTTTATGACGACGAATCACTACGGCGCCACCGGTGATGGATTGATTATGGGGTATCGCGCCGGTGTGCCGATCAAATTTCTGCACACGGTTCAATACCACCCCACCGGGGCGGTATTCCCGGAGCAGGCCGAAGGATTGCTCATTACCGAAAAATTCCGGGGTGCCGGAGCCAATGTGCTCAACATAGAGGGAGAACAATTTGTTTATGAAAGAGAACCTCGCGATGTTGAAGCTTCTGCCATTATTCGTGAATGTACGGCAAGAAAGAAAGGTATAACGACGCGAACCGGGATGGTTGGTGTCTGGCTGGATTCTCCAATGATCGATATTTTAAAGGGAGAGGGTACGGTACGCAATGAATTCCCCGGGAAATGGATCCTCTTTCATCGATACGGAATCGACATTACCAAGGAACCGATGCTGGTCTATCCGACACTTCACTATCAGAACGGGGGTCTTGAAATTAACAACAAGGGCGAGACAGTGTTGCCCGGATTGATCGTTGGAGGAGAAGTAAGCGGCGGGGTGCATGGTGAGAACCGGCTCATGGGGAATTCACTGCTCGATGTGATGGTCTACGGAAGGATTGCTGGAATGACCGCAGCCGAATATGCAAAGAAAAAATTTAAGGCAGGCAGACTGACATTGGATCATGTTAGGAAATACCATCACACTTTAGAAGAAGCAGGGATCGAACTTGACGGCCGGGTGTCGCCGATGATTTTGCCGGATTACAGCAATCCGGAAGTCAGAAAACGCCAATTGACAACACATTATATCGGGACGTTAAAATAGATGGCTTAAAGCGAATGAGGCTGAAGGATGCGAGTCAGAATCAGAGAAAAACCTTTTGGAAACCAGAAACCGAAAACGACGAGAGGCGAAATTATTATCATCGACGACCGATGCAAGGGGTGCGGTTTTTGTGTCGAGTATTGTCCGAATGATGTATTGGAGCTCGCAGAAAGATTCAATGCCAAAGGCTACCATCCGCCTTATGTGAAAAATCCGGAGAAGTGCGTGGATTGCGGATTCTGTCGGATGATCTGTCCGGAGTTCGCGATTTATTCAGTGGAAGTAAAAGAAGAAAATAAAGAGGTTGTTTTTTGAAAAGCGATCCGAAAGGTGTATTGACCGGTTCCCATTATATGGATGGGGATTATGCCTGTTGTGAAGGAGCACTGGCAGCTGGATGCCGATTTATTTCGGGATACCCAATTACGCCATCCACTGAAGTGGTTGAGCGATTTTCTCAGCGCATCCCTCTGGTAGGCGGGATTTTCATTCAAATGGAGGATGAGCTTGCAGCCTCCATTGCGCTTCAGGGTGCAGTTTGGGCAGGGAAAAAAGCCATGACAGTCACCAGCGGGCCGGGATTTTCTTTGATGATGGAACATATCGGATTGGCCGCGATGACCGAATGCCCGTGTATTTTCGTCAATGTACAGCGAGGCGGCCCTTCCACAGGATTGCCCACCCTTCCCGGTCAAGCGGATATGATGCAGGCACGGTGGGGATCTCACGGGGATTACGAGATCATCGCACTTTCCCCGGACTCACCTCAGGAATGTTTTGATTTTATGATCGATGCGTTCAATCTTTCCGAGCAGTATCGTGTACCAGTCATGTTCATGATGGACGAGTGTGTCGGACACATGACCGAACGGGTCGTTATTCCCAAAGCAGAAGAGATTGATATTGTTCCCCGGAAATATACAAAAAAGAAGCCGGAAGATTATCTTCCCTTTGAACCCGGACCAGACATGATCCCGGAAATGGTGAAGGCGGGAGACGGATACCGGATTCATGTGACCGGTTTAACCCACGATTACAAGGGATATCCGGTTATGCAGGCTGACTGCCAGGAGGAACTGGTCCATCGGTTGATTAATAAGATTCGGCTCAATGCGGATAAAATTGTCCGATACGAAGAAAAGGATGTGGAAAAGGCCGATGTGGTGGTTATCTCCTATGGAATTACTTCCAGGGTGGTTGTAGAAGCTGTGGCGTTAGCCAAAGAAAAGGGAATTAAAGTGGGTACCCTGCGACTGATAGTGGTTTGGCCATTTGCAGAGAATAAAATTCGTGAGTTGGCTAATCAGGGCAAAGCGCTAATCATGGCGGAAATGAATTACGGCCAAATTTATTATGAAGTTGAACGGTGTGCCGCTGGCAAAGTCCCGGTTCTCCTTGCCGGACATGGTGGGGGTATGGTGCATCAGCCCGAGGATATTGCTGAAAAAATTATGGAGGCAGCAAAGTGTCTGTCGCAGAAGAATTAGAACAAGCGGTTCAAAAAACTAACAAAATATCCACGACGGGTGAACACCCAATGGAAGATTTTCTACGAATGGACCGCATTCCCCATATCTGGTGTCCAACCTGCGGAATCGGAGTTTCTGTGAATTGTTTTGCACAGGCGTTGGAACGTTGTGAGATTCCATTGGATAATGTTGTTGTTGTTTCAGGTATCGGGTGCACTGGACGCGTAGCAGGATACGTGAAAATTGATTCTTATCATACCACTCATGGCCGCGCTATTCCTTTTGCCACGGGAATGAAACTGGCCAATCCCAAACTCAAGGTGGTGGTGTTCAGCGGAGATGGTGACCTCGTGGCCATCGGCGGCAACCATTTAATCCATGCGGCCCGTAGAAATATTGATATGACTGTCATCTGCGTGAACAATTTCAACTATGCCATGACTGGCGGACAGATTGCTCCCACAACTCCTCAAGGCGCGCTTTTAACCACTTCTCCCTATGGAAATTATGAGGCGCCGTTCAATCTCCCTTTTTTAGTAGAATCTGTAGGAGCCGTATACGTCGCGCGCTGGACAGCACTTCACATTCATCGCCAGACCGATGCCATGGTTGATGCATTAAGAAAACCGGGTTTCGCTTTTATTGAAATTCTGGCTCCCTGCCCGACGATTTATGAGAGGCGCAACAAGTTCGGGGACGGATTGGACAGGCTGCGGTGGTATTATGAGAACAGTGAGATCCAGCATGGAGCAGATACAAAAAATGTGAATATCGAATTGCGTAATAAAATCATTGTAGGAAAATTTGTTGACAAGGAGCGTCCCACTTTTCTGCAGTCGATGAATGCCCATTTTAAAGAACGGCTGGGGGATCGTTATCAGCATTACGAGGGATAAAATGGCAAGGACCGAGATTAAAATTGGAGGGTTTGGAGGCCAGGGGATTATTCTTACAGGTTATATCGTAGGCAAGGCTGCTTCAATCTTTGATGACAAACATGCAACCATGACCCAGGCTTTTGGGCCGGAAGCCAGGGGGAGTGCCTGCAGTTCCCAGCTTATCGTTTCGGATAATACCATCCGTTACCCTTATGTGAAGAATCCACAAGTCATGGTCATCATGAGTCAGGAGGCATTCAACAAATTTTCTCCACAGATCGATCCCTATGGAACATTGCTCATTGAGGAGGAACTGGTCGATCCCAATGGATTGCCGGATACGATAAAACTCCATAAAATTCCTGCGACACGTATTGCAGAAGAGCTGGGAAGAAAGATTGTTCTGAATATTGTGATGGTCGGATTTTTTACGGCCGTAACCGGACTGGTTTCCAGAGAAGCAATGCGGAAAGCTGTGGAGACTTCGGTTCCCAAAGGGACAGAAGAACTCAATTTGAAGGCGTTTGAGCGTGGATACGAATGGGGAATGAAACAAAAAACAGACAAAGTGTGATATCCATAGATTCTGATCAGATTATCAAATTTCATTCAATAATTAAGAATAACAAAAATAAAAATTAAAATGACATATGAAAATGAAAGATCTGAGTTTTGAGTCTTTTGTTATTTCAAATTGGATATTTCTATTTGAGAACAGTCCATGAAAATTCATGAATACCAGGCGAAAAATCTTTTAAAACAATATGTTATTCCTGTTCAGGAAGGGAGTGTGGTGGAAATCCCGGCTAGTGCCGTTCATGTGGCTGAGGAAATCGGAAAGCCTGTGGTTGTTAAGGCTCAGATACACACCGGAGGACGGGGAAAGGGTGGCGGGATTAAATTTGCTGATACGCCTGAAGAAGCGATGGATAAAGTTAAAGAAATTATAGGGATGAATCTGGTTACGCATCAAACCGGACCGGCTGGCAAGCTTGTTCGTAAAGTACTGATTGCTGAATCATTGGATATAGATAAGGAACTTTATATGGGCATGGTGGTGGATCGGGAAAACAACTGTATCACAGCAATTGCTTCCGAAGAAGGTGGAGTGGAAATTGAGACGATCGCAGGCGAATCACCTGAGAAAATCCTCAAGGTTGCCATTGATCCCAGGGTAGGTATTCAGCCTTTTCAGGCCAGAAAAATTGCATTTGGATTAAATCTTCCTGAGACATTAATCCGAGTAGGAACAGACTGTATCATCAATCTTTATAGACTTTTCACTGAGAAGGATGTTTCTCTTGCCGAGATTAATCCATGGGTTATTACAAAAGATGGCAGATTGCTGGCAGCGGATGCTAAAATCAATTTCGATGATAATGCACTGGCCAAACATCCGGATATTGAAGCACTCCGTGATTTTCAGGAAGAAGAACCAGCTGAAGTGGAAGCTTCCAAACATCGACTCAGTTATGTCAAACTCGACGGCCATGTTGGCTGTATGGTCAACGGAGCCGGTCTGGCCATGGCAACCATGGACATCATAAAACTGCACGGTGCTCTACCGGCTAACTTTTTAGATGTGGGAGGGGCCGCTTCTTCTGAAAGAGTGGAACGAGCGTTTCGGATCCTGTTGTCCGATAAAAACGTGAAGGCGGTTTTGATCAACATCTTTGGCGGTATTGTCCGATGTGATCGTGTGGCAAAAGGAGTTATTGAAGCTGCCAAGCGCCTGGACATTCAAGTACCGATTGTCATCCGGCTTGCCGGTACCAATTATAAACTGGCTGGAGATCTATTGAATCAATCCGAATTGAAATTTACAGTCGCATCAGATTTAAAAGATGCCGCACAAAAGGTTGTCGCGGCAATAAAGTGATATGAATAGAATCTAATTAAGAATAATTCAA
>CAZTZL010000098.1:0-10242 GCA_964617625.1 uncultured bacterium | reverse complement strand
AATTATCTTGACATTTGGATAAAAAATTAATATAATTAAAGTTCAAAAGTTGTGTTCAGTTTTTATTAATGCAGGAAGGCGGAAAGTCTTTCTGCAATTGTTATATGTAATCGTACAAAGGAGGAAAGGTTTATGGCAGTAAAAGTTGCAATTAACGGTTTTGGGCGAATCGGCAGACTGGTATTCCGCATCATGAGCAAAAGAAGTGATGTCCAGGTTCTGGCCATTAACGATATTACCGATGCAAAAACCCTGGCGCATCTCTTGAAATATGATTCTGTGCACGGCCGGTTCGACGGAACAGTCGAAGCCAAAGAGAGTTCGATTGTTGTGAATGGAAAAGAGATCAAGATCAGTGCGGAAAAGGACCCGGCCGCTCTTCCGTGGAAAGCGCTGGGAATCGACATTGTTGTCGAGTCCACAGGTGTTTTCAGGAAGAAAGAGCAAATCGCCAAACATTTGCAGGCAGGTGCGAAAAAGGTTATTTTAACCGTACCCGCGAAAGACGAGATCGATGCGACGATTGTGCTTGGTGTCAATGATGATGACCTCAAACCCGAACACAAAATCGTTTCCAATGCTTCCTGCACGACCAACTGTCTGGCTCCGGTCGTCAAAGTGCTGAACGATACATTCGGACTCAAAGAAGGATTGATGACGACGATTCATTCTTATACCAATGATCAGCGCATTCTGGATCTTCCGCACAGCGATCTGCGGCGTGCCCGGTCCGCGGCCATGTCGATGATTCCCACCACAACAGGTGCGGCCAAGGCTGTGGGCAAAGTCATTCCTAAACTGAATGGCAAACTCAACGGAATGTCCATACGCGTACCCACACCGGATGGGTCGGTCGTCGATTTAGTCGCTACCACCGAGAAAGAGGTTACTGTGGATTCGGTGAATGCGGCCATGAAAAAAGCGGCGGAAGGTGAACTCAAAGGGATTCTGGAATATACGGAAGATCCGATCGTGTCGGTGGATATCGTGGGCAATCCCTATTCCAGCGTTTTCGATTCCAAGGCGACGATGACCATGGGTTCAAACATGGTGAAAATCATCTCCTGGTATGATAACGAGTGGGGATATTCGAACCGCGTGGTCGATCTTCTGGTGAAAATGGCCAGCATGTAAAACACTGCGTGATATTCAACTCAAATATAAATAATTTAAATGAATGGAATCCGCCGATGAAGAAGTTGACTGTAAAAGACATCAATTTAAAAGGGAAACGCGTGATCATGCGTGTGGATTTCAACGTGCCTATGAAGGACGGTGTGGTGCAGGACGACACACGCATTCAGGCCGCCCTGCCGACAATCCGGTACGTGCTCGATCAGGGCGTTAAAAGTCTGGTACTCATGTCCCATCTGGGAGACCCCAGGAAGGATATGCAGAAGGCCAAGGAAAAAGCCGAGAAAAGCGGCAAGCCCTTCGACGAGAAGAAATATATCGAGGGTAAGCACAAGATGGCTCCGGTGGCCGCACATTTGGCGGAGATTCTTGGAACAGAAGTGAAACTGGCGCCCGACTGTTTGAGCGATGAAACCAAGAAAATGGTTGCAGGACTTCCAGAGGGCGGTATCCTGATGCTTGAGAATACGCGGTTCCACAAGGAAGAAACTTCCAAGGACGAGGGCGAACGGGAAAAGATGGCCAAGGTGCTGGCGTCCTACGGCGATGTTTATGTGAATGACGCATTCGGCACGGCGCACCGGCCCCACGCCTCAACAGAAACTGTGGCCAAGTTTCTCCCGGCTGTGGCGGGTTTTCTGATGGAAAAGGAACTTGAATTTCTAGAGGAAAAAATCGTGCTCCATCCTGCGAAACCGTTCATTGCAATTATCGGAGGGGCGAAGGTGTCCTCAAAAGTCTCCGTACTGGAGAGTCTGCTTTCCAAAGTCGACCACATCATCATTGGCGGAGGCATGGCCTACACATTTCTCGCCGCAAAAGGGATAACCTGCGGAAATTCGCTGAGTGAACCCGAAATGATTGAAAAGGCCAGAGAAGTATTGGATGTAGCCTATAAAACGAGGAAATATATTTACCTGCCCATCGATCACATCGTGACTCAGGAATTTTCCGCAGATGCACCGTTCAAGCAGGTGGCGCGTAACGGAATCGAAGACGGATGGATGGGCATGGATATTGGTCCGCTGACCATTGAAAAGTACACTCATGCCATTCAGGGGGCGAAAACTGTTTTCTGGAACGGACCCATGGGTGTGTTTGAATTTCCACGGTTTGCCGTTGGAACTAACGCTATCGCTAAAGTTTTGGCGGCATTGCCGAACGCTATCACAGTGATCGGCGGGGGCGATTCTGTTTCGGCCGTGAAAAAGGCGGGCCTTACTGATAAGATGTCGCACATTTCAACGGGCGGCGGCGCTTCCCTCGAATTGATAGAAGGCAAGGTTCTGCCGGGGGTTGCGGCCTTGACTGATAAAAAGCAGGGTGGATAAATTATGCGAAAACCATTTGTAGCGGGTAATTGGAAAATGAATACATCCGCGGCCGAAGCCGAGGTACTGGTTAAGGGGTTGAAACCGCTGATTGCGGATGTGGACAATGTGGATATGGCAGTTGCACCTCCGTTTGTCTATTTGCATAAAGTGATTTATACGGCTAAGGGCAGCGGGATACTAGTCGGTGCCCAGAATTGTTACTTTGAATCCAACGGCGCTTTCACAGGCGAGATTGCCCCGGAAATGTTGAAAGATGTGGGATGTGATTTTGTGATTTTAGGCCATTCCGAAAGGCGGCATGTTCTGGGTGAAACCGACGAGATGATTCATCTGAAAGTAAAAAAATCCCTTAAAGCTGATCTGGATGTTATCTTGTGCGTCGGCGAACTGCTTGAGGAACGTGAAGCCGGGAAAACCGAATCCGTTGTCGAACGACAGCTTGCATCCGGATTGAATGATATCTCTACAGAAAGCATGGCTAAAATCACGATTGCCTATGAACCGGTCTGGGCCATCGGCACGGGGAAAACGGCTTCGCCGGAACAAGCCCAGGAAGTCCATCGTTTCATACGCAGTTGGCTGACCAATAAATACGGTAGCGATGCGGCCGGTCGGATCCGTATTCAATACGGCGGCAGTGTCAAACCGGACAATGCGGGCGAATTGATGGCACAACCGGACATCGACGGTGCCCTCGTCGGGGGTGCCAGTTTAAAGGCGGAAAGTTTTGCAGGAATTATCAGAGCAGCGCAAAATCAGACGGGAGATAAATAATCATGTCAACATTAATCACATTTCTCCATGTGTTTGTATGTGTTTTTTTAATTATCAGTATTCTGCTTCAATCCAGCAAAGGTGGTGGATTGGCAGGTGTTTTGGGTGGTGGAGGAGGAGGGATGGGGAGTGTTTTTGGTGGAAGAGGAGCGGCATCCTTTTTGGCCAAAATGACGATGTATTTTGGGATTGCTTTTGCAATTACCGCCCTTTCAATTGCTCTTTTATCCAAGGGTTCCACATCCGGTGCCAAGAGCATGGTCCAGCAGGTAATGGAGAAAGAGGATACATCCTCACCCGCAGCGATCCTTCCAACGGTCCCGGGAGAAGGGGATAATTTGATCGGCGGAGAAAGCCCTGCGGATAATCCGGGAGAATCAAAGTAATTTTTTATGATAAAGAACTTTGCCGAAGTGGTGGAACTTGGTAGACACGCTGTCTTGAGGGGGCAGTGCTCGAAAGGGCGTGGGGGTTCAAATCCCCCCTTCGGCACATTTATAGTTGTTCGATATTTAAATTAAACTGGAGGGTTGATTGATGGCATTGAAAAGAAAACCCGTGGGTATTGGCATTGTTGCCGGTTTTATCATGTTTGCTGTTACTCTGATAGCGCAGGAAACAGACTATCAGGCAAAAATCGAGGAAATTCAGAAACAGAGAAAAGATTATTACCAGCAGATGGACGAGGCTTCCAAAATGGGAGATACAAACGCCTATAACCTCGCTCTGGATGAGTATACCAAACTTGGCAGTGAAATCGAACGATTGCAAGCATTGGCAGCCGAGGAAGGGGACAAGGAAGCCAAGGCCAAGAGCGCATATAATCGTGGAAATAATTTTGTCAGGCTCGGACAGAATCAGGAAGCTGTGAATGCCTACGATCAGGCCATACGACTCGATCCTGAAAATGCTAAGGCTTATTACGGCAAGGCGATTGCTCTTAAAAAATTAAAACGATACGATGAAGCTCAGGCAGCCTATCAGAAATCGATTGATTTGGACCCGACCAATTCGAATGCCTATCTGTCGCTGGGGAATCTATATAGAGCAAAAGAAGATTATGCTCAAGCCGTTAAAGTCTATTATAAAGCTCTGGCTCAGGATTCGACGCTGGACAAGGCTTATTATGAGATCGGCTATACCTACGCTCAGGAAAAAGATTATTCAAAAGCAGCAGATGCATTTGAGAAAGCAATCAAAATTAATGCATCGTATGACAAAGCGTTGAACGCCCTGGGAGTTGCCTACAACAATCTGGGTAAATACAGTTTGGCAACCACCGTTTTGAATAAAGCGATTGAAATCGATTCCAGAGACGGGGATTCCTATTTTCGTCTGGCAGAAGCATACAATAATTTGGGTAAATACAATGATGCTCTGGCAGCGGCGAATTCTGCCCTTCAGTATCTGAAGAAAAATCAACAGGCCCATGCCCAAATCGAAAAAGGGAAAGCCTACGAAGGTTTGGGCGATTTGTCCAATGCTGTGGCCAGTTACAGGGGAGCCGGGCAGGACAAACGGTTTACCAGCTGGGTTAACTGGAAGATTGAAGCGTTGAAAAAACAATCCCAGTGAATAAATGTGTTATAAAAAGATAAAACCCATCGATTTTTTCGATGGGTTTTTGTATTGATAAATAGACTTTGGAAGGTTTATCGATAATACTGTCACTCTGAGAGCAGCGGAGAATTTCACCACCTCGCTTGGAATGCTTCGACTGCGTTCAGCATGACATTATCTGCTTCATTTTTCATGAAATTTGGCAAAGTCTGATTAATCAGTAAGAATGTATCGAAAGGGACTGCGATTATGGGATTTCAGATTGGTTCTGCACTGATGATTATGGGCGGGCTGGGTTTGATTTTTGGAATCGGGCTGGCGATTGCGTCGAAAATTTTCTTTGTTGAAAAGGATCCGCGGGTGGAAAAGATTGAAGCGGTTCTTCCGGGAGCTAACTGCGGTGCTTGCGGGGCGCCGGGATGCAGCGGTTTTGCTTTGGGCGTGGTCGAAGGGAAATACAGTGCCAGCGGATGTATTGTCGGGGGAACCGAGGTGGCCCGGCAAGTCGCTGAAATTATGGGAGCCGAGGCTGAAGATCTCGTTCCTCAGGTCGCGGTCGTCCGATGCCGAGGCGATCGGGACAACAGTGTAGATCGGGCAGTGTATTACGGAATCAAGGATTGCCAGGCAGCGGTTTTAATCGACAATGGAGCAAAAGGCTGTGTCTACGGCTGTCTCGGACTGGGAAATTGTGAACGGGCGTGTCCTTTTGACGCCATACAAATGGGAGAGAACGGATTGCCCGTGGTTGATGAAATTTTATGCACGGGATGCGGAGAATGTGTCAAGGCATGTCCCAGAAATATCATGGAATTGATCCCCAGAAATCAAAAAGTATTCATCGCATGTGTCTCAAAAGATTTTGGGAAAGCGGTCAAGGCTGTATGCAAGGTAGGATGTATCGGATGCAGCCTATGCGCCAATCCGAAAACAATAGAGAACGAAATCATCACCATGGATGGGAAACTTCCCGTCATCCATTACGATAAAGTTCAGGATCCGATAAAAGACCTTGAAAATGCTGTAGCAAAATGTCCCACAAAATCCTTTGGTGTCCGTCAGGAAAACATTGATGGGAATTCACTTTGCAAACGTAAAATGGAGAAAGTAGCAGAGTGAAAATAAAATCGATTCTCATTCTAGCATCTGTTCTTGTTTCCATCTTGAATATTCCCTGCGCATTTTCACAGAAACGGGGGACTTATATTGAAGAAGAAATAGCTTCTCCTCCGATTTTCGGGATGTCCGGTGAAAACTCTCTAACCAGGACCTGGATTTTAAATGATAAAATCCGCAGAGATGAAGAAGGCAAACAACAGACGACCATTGTCCGATCCGATCTGGGGAAAATATGGATTATCAACCACAATGATTCGACTTATCGGGAAGTTACACAGGAGATGTTTCAGGGTCTGGCCATGATCGGCCTGATGATGTTCGGGGTAACTTTTGATTCCCTGACCGGAGAACCGGTTGTACCCGATCCCCTGTTTCGAAAGACAGACAATACCCGGCAAATCGGAAAATGGAACGCCCGTGAATATGTCGTTGTTCCGAAAGGGGAAGGATCAATCCCCAATTCAATGAAGCGGTTGTCCTTGTGGTGCAGCCGGGAGGCCGGACTGGATTCAAAAATATACAGCCGAATGATGAGAAAAATGTTCGGAGATCTGGGAAATGGTTACGATGGTTTTTTCAGACAGCTTGAGGCCATGGAAGGATATCCGGTTTTGGTTGAAACCAGAATGATGGGAATGGAAATGAAACAGAAACTTATTGGAGTTGAAATGCGGAATATTTCACTGTCTTTATTCGATATTCCGAAGGGATATAAAAAGCAGGCTTTCGATTTTTAGGATAAATGAACTTTCTTGCAAGACTCTGATAAATTTCAGTGATGGCTGATATTTTCTAACTTGTTAAAAAATTTCCGGATTTTAATCGACTTAAAAAAAGAATGAGGAAACTGCATCCATTAAGAAATGCAAGAAAAAACAGTGTGGAGTGGATGCCGAAAACGGGAATGAAAAATGCGCTTGTGATCAGTGCTCCCATCGATGATCCGGTCAGGTCCATGCCGTATAAAAATCCGGCTGTTTTTTCGATACGTACTCCTGTTTTCAAATAGATCCGGTTGGCCATGGGGAATTGGTACCCGCCAATTAGTCCGGCAACAAGCATGTAACAGGAAAAAGCCCCTTGTGAGTTAAAAAGATTTAGAAAAGCGGACTCGTTTGTTTGAAAATATCCGAATAAAAGGGACAGCAGAATCGGATAGATGGTCATGATTCCCTGAAAGTATATAAATCGGGAAGAAAGGGCGTTCATTGACATTTTTTTTCGAATGGCCATTCGGCTGCCAAGGGCAAGACCGATCATGTAACAGGCAATGAGGAGTGCCAGCTGATAGTATACGAAACCGTGAATGATTTGAAATCCGAGAATCAGAATAATTTCCAGAGAGATTTCCGTAAATCCGACATTGAAAAGAGAAAGTACGATTCCGGTTTTTAAAAGGCGAATCGGATCTCCATTGATCCGGGATATTAGAATAAAGAATAGAGTTAGTATTCCCAGAGTAATGATAAGATATTGAAGTTTGAACTTTGCGAATCCGATAAATATTTTTTTGAAAACCGGTGTGAAATAAGTGGTCCAAAGAACAGTATCATAGAAATAACCGATGGGTTTGAAATCCCGGTTCAACTGGCTTGCGGGGAGAGGAATTATTTTCGATTCGAGATACTCCTGGCGTTCCCGGCTCATCTGGTAGGGGATGAAATATTCTCTGACATATCGGGTTGCCAATTTCCTTTCGGAAAGTCTTTTAATCAGGATTTGAGGATCGGAAGTCAACAGATTGGCCTGATTCGTTCCGATAAAGCGGATGTTTTCTCCGGGAATCATCACAATATGCTGGAAGACCTGGTGGAGCGTCGAATAAATTGTGCTTAAAAATTGGGTAAGTTCCGGACCGATGGCATTCTCGGAGGAGTTCAATTGAAGTGAAAAAATTCCACCGGATTTAAGGATTCTATTTACGGCTCTGAAAAATTCAAGCGTGTAAAACCGGTTCAACTGGGCTGTATACGGAGGGGGAAGATTCAGAATAACCACGTCGATTTTTTTATCCGTTTTCTGGATAAAACGTCTTCCGTCGATGTGATGGATCACGACGCGGCTGTCGTTCAATGGTTCGATTTCTTCGGAAGGCAAAATCTGTTTTGAAAGATGGATGATTTCCGGATCAAGTTCAATATAATCCACGGACTTGATTGAAGGATGACGAAGAATTTCACGGATGCTGCCTCCAACGTTTCCGCCGATCAGAAGGATGTTTTCGGGATGCGGATGTTCGAGAAGCGTAAAATGAACCGATTCTTCAGCTGTGAGTGGATCAGGTATGCTTGAAATGAATAATCCGTTTTCAAAGATGTTATACTGATCCTCCATTCGGGTAAATGTAAGGTTGCCGTAAATGGTATTTTTAGAAGCGACGAGATCGTATCCCTTCCAGAGCATATGATCGATAACATTCTGAAATTTTCCGGAATATTTCAATCCGGACAGAGTGCAGATAATAATAAAAAATACTATCCAGATTGTCCGATATGATTTTGATTTGAAGGGGATGAAGTTCCCGATACTGATAGCTGAAATGAAATTTACAGAAAAGAGTATCCAGAATACATCTGCAGGTTTGAACCAGGGGATGAAAATGAAAGAGGCCGCGATTCCGCCGAGACCGGAACCGATTGCCTCAAGGAAGTAAATCTGACCGGTAGGTTTCGATTCCGGAGATCCCCCAGTTTGTTTTTTCAAATGACAGGCGAGAGTGTAGAGACAGCCAGAAAGTAAACAGACAGGAGCGAGGGTTAAAAGAGAGATAAAAAACATCGGTGTATAGCCGATCATTTCGCCGAGGGTGATATTTAGCAAAGATTTGCTCCAGCGAATGAGAAAGAGAGTGAGCGGAAATTGAATCGCGAAGATGATCTGGGTGAATGCGAATTGGGATCGGAGACGGTTTTTCAATCGGAAAAGTTTTGACAGCCATGCGCTTCCTGCGGCCGTTAATAACAACCAAACACCTAAGATGGTCCCGAGAGAGAGTTCATTGCCATAGAAAATAACGATGAGTTCCCGCATCAGAAAAACCTGGGCGGCCAGTGCTGAAAAGCCGAAAATAATTACGGATGAGGAAAGAGAAAGATTTCGACTGGTTTCTAGATTCATATCTAATAGAGAGTTTAGAACATCGCAGTGAAAAAATCAAGTGATTTATCCGGAATTCAGGCTGCGGCTTTTCTTTTATTAAAACCATGATGGATGAATTTTAATAATGTGCGATTATGTTTCATTTAATATCGGGAATTGAATATTGAACATTTTACATTTGGAAAGGAAAGCCATCAAGAACAGACCCAAAAATCAGGATGTCTATTATGACATGAGAGGACAGTGATATGCTTACGGTTTACAATACGCTGACAAAGAAGAAAGAAGAATTTGTCCCGATTCATCCGCCTTTTGTGGGGATGTATGTCTGCGGTCCGACCGTCTATGACGATCCGCATCTCGGACACGCAAAGAGCTATGTCTCTTTTGATGTGATCGTCCGGTTCCTCAGGGCCAGCGGTTACAAAGTGCGGTACGTTCAGAATATCACGGATGTCGGTCATCTGTTAGGTGATTTGGATGAGGGGGAGGACCGTGTCCAGAAAAAGGCAAAACTGGAAAAGCTCGAACCTATTGAAATCGCACAAAAATATGAAAATCATTTCTTCCGGGATATGGATCGATTGAATTGTTTGCGGCCGGATATCTCCTGCAGGGCTACGGGTCATATTCCGGAGATGATCGAATTGGTGGAAGTGCTTCTGAAAAAAGGCTACGCTTATAAAGTAAAGGGGAATGTCTATTTCAACGTATCCAAATTTAAAGAGTATGGCAAGCTTTCCCGAAGAAAAGTCGAAGAATTGAAAGATGGAACCCGCATCAAGACGACAAAGGACAAACACAATCCGGCTGATTTTGCGCTTTGGAAAGAAGCCGACGATCAGCATCTGATGCAGTGGTCCTCGCCATGGGGCAGGGGTTATCCGGGATGGCATCTGGAATGTTCGGTCATGTCGATGAAATATATTGGAGAGTCCATTGATATTCATGGGGGTGGAATCGATAATCAGTTTCCGCATCACGAATGTGAAATTGCCCAGAGTGAATCGGCCACGGGACAGCCTTTCGCAAAATACTGGTTGCATAACAACATGGTCACCATCGACGGACAGAAGATGAGCAAGTCATTGGGAAATTTTGTAACAGTTGAAGAATTATTCAAAAAATATGATCCCATGGTTGTTCGTTTTTTTATTCTTCAGGGGCATTACCGGTCACCGCAGGATTTTTCTGAAGAGGCTTTGGATGGCGCTCAAAAGGG
>CAZTZL010000097.1:0-10271 GCA_964617625.1 uncultured bacterium | reverse complement strand
TGTCAGAAATATCTACAATGATCGATCATTCACTGCTTCATCCGACCTTCACGGATGAATTCCTGCGGTCGGAATGTGATCATGTTAGAGAATTAAATGTTGCTTCTGTCTGTATTAAGCCTTATGCAATTGGAATGGCAAAAGAAATTCTCGCCGGAAGTTCTGTGAAAGTCAGTACGGTAGTTGGTTTCCCTCATGGCAATATCAGCATTGATAATAAAGTTAAAGAAGCGGAATCGGCATGCAAGAGCGGTGCGGTTGAAATTGACTTTGTAGTCAATATTGGGAAGGTCTTGAGCAAGGATTGGGAGTATATTTCAGACGAAATTAAACTGATTAATGAAGCCGTTGTATCCTGCAATGCAATCTCAAAGGTAATATTTGAAAATGATTATTACGAAACCGATGAATACAAGATCAAGTTATGTGAGATATGCAATCAACATCAGGTCGCCTTTGTAAAAACCTCAACCGGATATGGATTTGTAAAACAAAAGAATGGTATGTATTCATATCAGGGCGCAACCGATGATGATTTAAAGTTAATGAGAAAGATTTGTCTGCCAAATATTCAGGTAAAAGCCGCCGGAGGAATAAGAACTTTAAATGATTTATTAAGAGTTAAAAAATTAGGCGTTACACGAGTTGGTGCTACTGCTACAAAGTTAATCATATCCGAAGCTTTGGAAATGGGATATGGATAAAACAATATAAGCATAACTCGTTGTGCATAATTAAGACTGAGAACAACAATTAAAATATTTCTAAATATCTATAAATATGTCATTTCGAACCGCCATCTTCATCGCGGTGAGAAATCTTTTAATAGTTGCTATTAGATTTCTCCCTTCGGTCGAAATGACAGTTATTATTATATTTACAAAGCATCATAGTGTATGAAATTGCTATTATGCAAAACGGGTAAGCATAATAAAACTCCATGATAAAAAACAAAATCGAAGATCGGGAACTAGCCGTAAAATTTGTTAGTAAACAAATCAACAGCGAGAGCACGAAGATCCGTAAAACAGCCAAATCATTCTTAAACAAATGGACATGAAAAAACCAAACAGGAGAACGGACATGAAAAACGTAATTTATTATCTGGTCACATTTCTGTTGATTTTCACTTCTCTCTCCGCGCAGGAACTCAAACCGGTTTTGCTCCCCGAACCGCAGACCGGAGGAGGACGCCCGCTCATGCAGGTGCTGAAAGACAGAAAAACTTCACGCGATTTCAGCACGAAGAAACTGCCAGAGCAAATACTGTCGAATCTGCTCTGGGCGGCATGCGGCATCAACCGTCCGGAATCGGGAAAACGAACGGCTCCGACTGCCATGAACAAACAGGAAATCGACATTTATGTTTCGATGGCGGAAGGGCTGTATCTTTATAATGCAAAATCCAATACACTGGAACCGGTTCTGGCCGAAGACATCCGGGAATTTACGGGCGGTCAGGGTTTTGTCAAAGAAGCTCCGGTCAATCTGGTCTTTGTGGCAGATTTCTCCAAAATGCGCCAAGGTGCGGAAGAGCAAAATATTTTCTATTCTGCAACCGATACAGGCTTTATCAGCCAGAACGTGTACCTGTACTGCGCTTCCGAAGGACTGGCTACTGTCGTGCGCGGGATGGTGGATAAACCGGCTCTGGAAAAAAAGATGGGATTGCGGGCCGATCAGAAAGTCATTCTCGCCCAGACCGTGGGATATCTGAAATAAACACCTCACAAAAAACCGGGTGAATCCCACTCTCCTAACCTGGCCGAACCGAAACCAAAAAGGTGTCTGTAGAAGTCAGTGCTTAATGACAAATACCAAAACAAGCTCAAAATCCAAATATCCATAAAAAGACAGTATATATTTTTTCCAGCGACACTTTGCCCAAAGAATAAAGATAAAATTTTGTCATTGAGACATTCGGATTTCATTTGGCATTTGAACTTTTGCATCTGATATTATTTCCGAAAACCGCTATTTGTTATTGGTAATCATTTTTTGCCAGTTTTGGTTAAGCAATAACTTATAAGGAACTAAAAAAGAAAGTATCGAATTGAATATAAAAACCGCTGTATCAATGCCCTCGGTTCAGCTCAAACCGGGACGTGAAAAAACACTTTTGCGCGGGCATCCCTGGATCTTTTCGGGAGCGCTTAAAAACCATCCGTCCGTTGCGGAAGCGGGAACCATTGTCCGGGTGAATTCCCATGCCGGCAAACCGATTGCCTGGGGTTTTTATCATCCCCGAACCGATATCGCGGTCCGCTGTTTCTCGTGGAATCCGGAAGAAAATATAGATGACAATTTTTGGGAACGCCAGCTCGATAATGCGATCTGGCTCAGAGAACGGATCGTCCCTCCCAAAACGGATGCTTACCGCCTCATCAACAGCGAGGGAGACGGATTCCCCGGATTGATCGCGGACCGTTACGGCGACCGCCTCGTCATATCGGTTCAAACCGCCGGAATGGAAAAAATCAGGGAATCCTTACTTCGTATTTTTCAGGATAAACTTCACGTAACAGCCATTTATGAAAGAAGCGAAGGGCAGGCCCGAAGGATCGAGGGACTTGAAGACCGGATCGGGTGGGCCGCCGGAACATCGGATGATTCTCCGGTTCAAATCCGTGAGAACGGCCTCATCTTTTTTGTGGATGTTGTGTCCGGCCAGAAAACGGGATTTTTCCTGGACCAGCGGACCAACCGTGAAATAGTGGCGTCGTCCTGTCCGGGGAAAACCGTGCTGAACTGTTTTTCCTACACAGGCGGATTTACAGTCTACTGCATCCGGGCGGGCGCAAAAAAAGTCATCTCCGTCGAAACTTCACAACCGGCCAATGAAACAACCCGACGGAACCTCTCTGCCAACGGTTTCTCGGAACAGCAGCACCCTATCATCGCGGAAGACGTTTTCACCTATCTGAGAAAAGTTCAAGATCCTGTCGATGTCATTGTTCTGGATCCTCCGGCATTTGCAAAATCGAAACATGATGTAAGGACAGCAGCGCGCGGTTACAAGGAAATTAACCTTCAGGCACTACGGCTCCTCAATTCGGGCGGACTGCTAGCAACCTTCTCCTGTTCGAATTATATCGATCCGGGTGAGTTTGAAAAGATCATCCTTTTTGCCGCACAGGATGCAGGAAAAACAGTTCAGCTGCTGCGGCCTCTCTTCCCCGGCGCGGATCATCCCACACTGCTGCCGCACTTCCAGGGGCGCTATCTGAAGGGATTTCTTATCCGCGTTCTTTAAGTTTTAATCTCAATTCGGCAAGAGAAACCGGCCGGATTTTCTTCCTGCAATTTTCGATGTTTTTCTTGACATTTGTTCAATTTTCCTATATTTTTAATCTATTCATTTCCGGTTATTACCAGTTAAAAATAAATACGGAGTTGTCAATATCTTGAATATCCAAAACAAATCCAGTCTTTATCGGCTTGTTGTGCCGGGCGTTTTCTTTGCTCTTTTTTATCTTTATTTCTGGCAGTGGATTCAGCCTGTTCTTTTCTATCAGAGCCAGCAGCCGGTCTTCTTTTTCGGCTCCCGTTTTTTCGAAGGCTTCTTGAATTATCCGGGAGGGCTGACCGAATATGCCGGTGCATTCATGTCCCAGCTCTTCTATTTTTCATGGGCCGGCGCACTTTTAATTACCTTTTTCGCGTGGCTCCTCTACTTCGAAACCAGAGTACTCATCAAATGGCTCATAGGTGTGAAAGATGTCCGCATTGTCCATTTTGTCCCTTCCATGATGCTGCTCTCTATGCACAGCCGGTATCACCATGAGCTGGCCATTACTCTGGGATTGGTTCTCATGCTCGGCTTTCTGATCCTGTACATCCGAATTTCGGGAATCCGTCCTTTATTCAGTTTTATCTTCTATTTGATTCTGGCGGCAATGGTTCATTATCTCACCGGAGGCCATTTTCTGTTCTTTGCTCTTCTCTGCGCCCTGATTGAACTGGTCGTGCGCCGTCGCCTTCTCCTCGCAGCGGGATGTGCGCTCTTTGCACTAATTTTGCCGTATCTCGGATACATGAGCATTTATATTACCAATCTCAGGGATGCTTATTTTTACCTGCTGCCGTTCGGGCACAGATACCGCTTTTTCATCGGGCCGGTCATCCTGTATGGTTTTTATCCTTTGACAATTTTGGCTGCTTTAAAAATTCCCTTTGCCTGCCCGCTCAAACGTTCCGTTCGTTTCTTTGCAACAATGGGACAAAGAATCGATCTCGTCTATCAAAAAGGGAAAATCGGATTCCAAATCCTTTTCCTGATTCTAATCACCGCTGCCGTTGTATTTTTTTCTTTTGAAAGTGAAAGAAAACCGCTTCTTCAAATCTGTTATTATGCGCGTCAGCAGATGTGGGATCAGGTATTAACCATTGCCCAAAAAAAACCATCGACGCATATTCTCGCCCAGTATCATGTCAACCGGGCACTGTATCACACGGGACGTCTTCCGGAACACCTGCTGGACTATCCCCAGATCTGGGGAGTCGGCGGATTGATTTTACCCATGGCGTTCATTACAGCGCCACTTCAAAAAAGCGACATTTATTTCGAACTCGGTTATATGAACGAGGCCCACCGCTGGGCGCACGAATCATTAACGATTTTAGGAGACACACCGTGGACACTGCAGCAGTTAGCGTTGATTAACATTTTCAAAGGAGAGCCCCTCGCTGCGGTTAAATATTTTGAACTTCTTAAAAGAACACCGCTTTTCAGAAAATGGGCGCAGCAAGTTGAAGCCAGCATTTTGGATAACACGCTGTTGATTCGGGATGACCGGCTGCGGGAAATCAGCACCTATGTGAACCGGGTCGATTTCCTTAGCCGTGCAGATGCCCCGCTGGAGGATCTTGAGACACTCCTCGGGAACAATCCCTCAAACAAAATGGCATTTGAGTATTTAATGGCGGGTTATTTACTGACCGGCCAGATTTCCAAATTAAGCAAACAGATGCATCGTTTGAAAGATTTTGGCTATCCGGGAATTCCGAGACTTTACGAAGAAGCCCTGCTTCTTCATCTGATCGGGACAAATCCTGAAACATTCAAGGAAAAGGCCCGTCAGTTCCACAAAGGCACGCTGATCCGCTTTCAGGGTTTTCAGCAAATCCTTGCCGGTTCGGATCAGAACAGAGATTTTGCATTGAAGAAACTGAAAAAATCATACGGCAACAGCTATTGGTTTTATGCCCTTGAAAAGAATTTAAAGCTCCAGTAAAAAGATTTCGGAGATTCTAAAATGACAAAATATAACGGATATAAATGTTTGATTTGCATTGGATGGATAACGCTCCTGCCGATATGGACAGTCCGGGCACGCACGCCTTTTAACACCGTTGATTGCAAAAAAGCGGGCAGGCAGGCAATTATCGATCCCGATTATTCCGGCACGGTCATTCCACCCAACATTGCACCGCTGAACTTCATGGTTAAAGAACCTGGGACTCGGTATTATGTCGAAATTGCTTCTCAGGGAGGAGAAAAAATTGAAATTTCGAGCAGACAGTCCTCCATCGTGATCCCCATGAAATCCTGGAAAAAACTGCTGCAGATCAATTCCGGTCAGGAAATTCGTTTTAATGTTTATGTAAAAAATAATCAGGGTGAGTGGCTTAAGTTCGATCCCGTGGTTAATCGGATCGCAAAAGAACCAATTGATCCGTGGGTGGTTTACCGGCTCCTTCAGCCGATGTATTACTATTTCAGTAAAATGGGGCTGTATCAGCGGAATATGGAAAATTACGAGGAGAAACCGCTTTTTCTCAATCGGGTATCACCCAAAAGCTGTATGAACTGCCATGTCTTTTGCAACAACGATCCGGAGAAGATGATGTTCCACGTCAGAGGCACCGACGCAGGTATGATGCTCATGAATTCCGGCCGGATTCTTAAAGTCAACACAAAGACAAAATTCAATCCCGGAGCGGCCGTCTATCCTGCCTGGCATCCAAGCGGGAAATTGCTTGCTTTTTCAATTAACACGCTAAGGCAGTTTTTTCACGCAGTCGGAAACAGTTACGAAGTGGTCGACAACGCTTCGGATCTGATTCTTTATCTCATCGATTCCAACACCATCACAACCTGCCCGGCCATTTCCAGACCGGACAAGCTGGAAACTTTTCCGTCATGGTCCCCGGACGGCACTTACCTCTATTTTTCAAGCGCACCCACGTTTGAATCCTACGCCGAATATAAAAATATCCGCTATGATCTGGTCAGGATCAGTTACGATCAGGAAACCGGTGAGTGGGGCAAACCGGAAACAATTCTCCCCTCATCCAAAACGGGATTGAGCATGTTATTCGCCAGAGTCTCTCCCGATGGTCGATACCTGCTCTTCTGCGGCGCGGATCACGGAAATTTTCCCACCTACCTGGAAAGCTGCGATTTATATCTGATGGATTTGGAAACAAAACAAGTCCATCAACTTGAAAATGTGAACAGTGATCGTTGTGATAGTTATCATTCCTGGTCAAGCGACAGCAGATGGTTTGTATTCTCGAGCAAGCGGCAGGATCACCTGTGCGCGCTTCTCTATTTCAGTTATGTGGATGAAAAAGGCAACGCGTACAAACCTTTTCTTTTACCTCAAAAAGATCCGAATTACTACACTTCATTTCTCAGAACCTATAACCTGCCGGAACTCATCAAAGCGCCTGTTCAAATCAGTCCGCAAAAAATGACAAAAGCAGTATTGAACAACCGCGATGTTTTAAATGCCGGCCTCGATCCAAACGTCGTCATTCCGGACCGGTCCGGTGAGAAGTCAGCTCCCGGACAATCCGTACCCCAATAAGATCCTGGCTGTTAAAAGGAATAAATCAGAGATGATTTAAATATTTTTCCATTTAACAAATCTATATCTTTCAAAAACAAAAAGGGGGAGACTATGTTAAAAGCAAAGGAAATCATGTCGAGAGCCATATCGACGATCCGCCCCGATCAAACTTTGCTGGACGCCATGGAGATCCTTATTTGTAAAGAAGTGAGTGGACTCCCTGTTGTGAATGATAACGGAGCGCTGATAGGAATTATTACAGAAAAGGATATTCTCAACTTTGTTTTCAGCGGTAATCTTAAAAGCACTAAAGTCAAAGAGGTGATGACAAAAGAAGTGGTCTCTTTTACTCCGGAAGATGACGTGGATACGATCGCACTCGCCATCGGACAACAGCGGTTCAGAAGAGTCCCAATTGTGCAGGGAGATAAAGTGGTAGGCATCGTATCGAGAAGAGACATTCTTCGGTCGGCGCTCCAAATTCATTGTAAAATTTAAAGACAAGAATGTGATCTTATATCCTGCGTACTGTTCGCCCGGATTGACTGGAATCAGTAAATCAAAATAAATAACAGCTATCACAAAAAGAACGATCAGAATAATCTGCGAATACTTACACTTTATTTTCCATGGAGACAAGATGAACCAGGACAATGAACTGCAGAAACTGTGGGAAGAAACATTCAAGGTCCATTCCTACGAAATCGATATCAAAGGAAACGCCACACTTCCCGTGCTCTGTAAATTCATGCAGGAATCGGCTTCGAACCATGCAGAACATCTCCATGTCGGATACGATTTTTTAAAGGAACAGAATCTTATTTGGGTACTTTCAAGACAGTTGATACACATCTATACTTATCCAAGATGGGGAGACACCATCACGATTCAAACCTGGCCTTCGGGAAAGGGGCGCATGTACTGGCAGCGCGATTATAAAATATTGAACGAACAAAACGCGGTCATTGGAATGGCAACCACAATCTGGTTTACTGTGGATCTGGAAACACGAAAACCCAGAAAAACCGATGATTTTCTCACACTCGAACCCGGGGACGCGGAACAGGTTTTCCCCTATAAACTGGAGAAGCTGAATGATATTGAGAAAAGCGATTTCTCAAGAACTTCCGAAGTCTCCTATTTTGATCTGGACATTCATGCCCATGTAAACAATGTAAGATACATTGAATGGGTCCTCGAGAGTTTTTCGTACGATTTCCAGAAAGGATACACTCTCAATGAAATCGAAATTAATTTTGTGTCAGAAGCACGGGTCGGTGATGCCGTAACGGTTTGCTGTGAAGAAAAGGGAGATTTGATTTTTCTCCATAATATCGTGAATAACCGCAACCAGAAGGAGCTTTGCAGGGTAAAGACAAAATGGGATCACCATTAATACGGCGGGATAAAAAAAGTTATCGAATGAATTGAAAAGATCCTTTATGCTTCAGAAAAGTGATTTTTAACAAATTATCCAGTTGAATGAGCAGGATGGTCGTTAACAATAAAACGAATCCAATCTGGATGACAATATTGTCGCTGAATTTTTGTAGATATTGAGTAAAATAGGGATCGTACAAAGAGAATAATCGAAATATAAATTTTAATCCAAAAGGAAGAGCAAAAGCGGCCAATGTGATACAAAGCCAAGAAAGTTTGATATCCCAGGAGGATTGAGTTTTATCAACAGCTTCTTTGTGAATCCGCTCCATCACTTTTTCAGTAAAATCTTTTTCCGGAACACTCAGAAGACTTTTTTTCATCAGTTTTTTTATATCATTATCTGTCATTAGACACTCCCAGATTAAAGTAATACAACCGCTTCCTCTTGCATCTCTTTGATCAAAACCGCATAAAAATTCTTTCTCGCCCGGTACAGCGTGGTTTTAATATTGGGCACATTCAAACCTGTGATCTTTCGGATTTCTTCTATACTGTTTTCGTTGAGATAAAAAAGACGCATGAGCAAACTCTCGTTGGAGGAGAGTTTGCCCAGCGTCCTGTTGATGATTCGTTTTTGATCCTGTTGATGCAAACCGGATATCGTTTGATTGACTTCCGTGATATCCGTTTCGATAAAATCTTCAGCGCTCAGACTGAGCGTTGTTAATTTCTTCTTCCGCAACTGAGTTCGTGTTTCATTCACAACAATGGTATAGAACCAGGTTGAAAATTTTGATTTTTGTTCAAATTGGCTAAGTTTTTTAAACGCCTTCAAAAACGCATCCTGAACGATTTCTTCGGACAGGGATGCATCCCTGGACATACTCATGGCGATTGAGAAAGCCATATCTTTGTACCGGTCCACAAAGTACCTGAATGCATCAATATCACCATCAAGAACTTTTTGGATGATCTTATTTTCCATCTGCTCCTTTTTTCAAAATTTTGGCAGAGATAGGATAATAAAGAATAAGACTAAGACCACCGCAAAGTAATATCATTGAAAAGAAGGCTACCACGCCATTCATGGCTGTTGCTTCCGTTAAAAGATAGGCCACCAGCAGACCGATGGCGATCCCCATTAAGAACATCCCGAATTTGAGTATGGAATGATCTCCCGACTTCTTAAAGAATTTTGACAGGTCTCCCCCTTTGTCAATAAGGGCCATTCTCTCGCGGTTTCGTGCTTTGAAATAAAAATAAAGAGACAGCACGATCATTGTAAAGAACGAAAGAGAAATAAGTATTCCGGCAATAACTCCTGCGATTGGGACGGCATCATGCATTGTAATTTCCTCCTATGTTTTTAGCAACAGTTACTTTTGTTCTACTTAATGGGATGCCGGAATAAAGACAAAGGTTACAATAAAAATCACATTATTCATATCAATCTTATTGACCATGCTGAATATCGCAAAACCGGATCAATATAATTATGGATGTCTGATTGTTAGTTGCGCAGAATGTGTCTCGCCATCATGAAAATTGACAGCAATGGCTCTGAATGTCAATACAGCACTAGTAAAAACAGCATCTCCTGAGCCAACGCTTTCCCTGACTCTTTGCATTTCAACCGCTTTGGCTACTGTCCTTGTAATGGGCACGGTGGAACCCACCCTGGCAATGGCAGGATTATCCACATATCCGTCTCCGTGACTGCTTCCTGCATGATCTCCGGGAAGGTCATAATAAACCGTCTCTGAAGAAGAGAGTGTAATATTCAATATACCGCCATCCGAATCTGTGCCTGTTGCGATAACCGTAAACCGCTGAAAAGCCCCGGCCGTAATTTCTGCATCCGGAGTGGATTCGGTCAAGACAGGGGCGTCGTCAATACCGATCACAGACAATTTGACAGTGGGCGGTGTCGAATCAGAAGTTGGAACCACGACTGTTTCATTGCAGCTTAAAAATAGTAGAGAGACAATCAGACTCAACAACAAACCAATCATGTGTCTAATTTTGAAATTTTTCCCCATTTTAATCCTCCCTTTTATTTTGTGATCCGTTCACGGAGGCAGCGCATTGGGTGCA
>CAZTZL010000096.1:1445-10368 GCA_964617625.1 uncultured bacterium | reverse complement strand
ATGGCGGCAGTGAATATTATCATATTCAGGTCACCCAACAAGATGTTCCATTGATTCAGGGGCTGAGCTATATATTTGAATTTGATGCATACGCGGATTCACCACGGCTTTTTGAGGCCAAGCTGACCAAGGACGGTGATCCCTATACAAATTATGGCAAAATAGGGCCGACAGCCTTGACCACGAGTAAAAAACATTTCACTTATGAATTTATCATGGGGGACGCATCGGATACCCAGGCAAGGGTAGTGCTGAATGCCGGCAATGACAATGCGGATATCTACGTAGACAATGTCTCTTTAAAAATGGTCGATGATATGCACATTAAACAGAAGCATCATCATCCGGAATCATTTGAACTTTATCAGAATTATCCCAATCCTTTCAATCCTTCTACATTCATTCGATTCAGATTAATAAAAAACACACAGGTTAAACTAACCATTTATGACATACGCGGTCGGGAAATCGCCACCCTGATCAACCGCGATATGGCTGCCGGATTCCATCAGACCCGATTCGATGCGGATCCATATGCAGCGGGCATTTATTTCTACCGGCTGCAGACAGCCGAATATGAAAGCACAAGAAAGATGGTTCTGATTAAATAATACCCTGGACTTCGATCGTACCGGGATTCTATCCCAGTACGGATAAAGAAAGAGGGTTCAACTGCATGGGAAAGGACAAACAGGAAGCGAATTACTAAAAATATCATGTTGTACTGTCGGATTGAATCCCGTCACGTTTTTATTAGAACGAGTTGAATAAATCCAAAACTTTTTAATCGCCTCGGGTATCAATGCTCTAGGTATAATATCCGTGGACTTAACAGTCTACTATAAGGAGGGATAATTCGATGCCTGTAATTCGAAAAATCCGGAAAGTCCTGAAAAGCAAGCCAACGATTGAGGGCGCCGGCGTTCATCTAAAAAGGGTTTTTGGATTCAGTGAAGTGCCTGTGTTCGATCCTTTTCTGCTTCTTGATGATTTCCGTTCTGATAATCCAGATGATTATATAAAAGGTTTCCCCTGGCATCCTCATCGCGGGATCGAAACAATCACCTATGTTTTGAAGGGAGACATTGAACACGGTGACAGTCTTGGAAACAAAGGGATTATCAGCTCGGGGGATGTGCAGTGGATGACCGCCGGAAGCGGGATCATCCATCAGGAAATGCCAAAAGGGGATAGAAATGGAAAAATGTACGGATTTCAGCTCTGGGCGAATCTGCCGTCCCGGCAAAAGATGATGGATCCGCGGTATCGCGACGTAACGAACGAACAAATACCAGAAGTCAAACTCCCCAATGGTACGGCTATCAAGATCATTTCCGGTGAAGTATCCGGCATCAAAGGTCCGGTACAGGATATTATCATTGATCCTGAGTATATCGACGTTACAGTTCCAGCAAATTCAGAATTCAGACATCCCGCGAAACAGGGCCATACAGTCTTCGCTTATATAATCGACGGCCAGGGATATTTCTGCAGGGAGAAAAATCCTTTTACTTACGAAGTGGAAGGAAAAAACTACTTTGACATTAAGCGCGATCCATTTGTCGGCAACGGGACGATTGTTCTATTCGATGACGGCAATGAGATAATGGCCTTTACCGAGGAGCATCAAATGAGGTTCCTCCTGATTTCCGGCAAACCCATTGGTGAACCTGTTGCCTGGTATGGTCCTATAGTTATGAACACCCAGGAAGAATTACGAATCGCTTTTGAGGAGTATCAACAGGGATCTTTCATCAAATACAAAGGATGAATTACTCTCCCGAAAGAGCTCATACCCTTGCAAAATCTGAGTTTTATTCGTAGATTTGACTGCATTGGGTATCCATTCCAGAACCAACTGCCAGCACCATCATGAGATAAACACAAAACAAGGATTTTTTGTATCTTTATGGAGAATTTCTGTTATGGCCGACAATGTCACTAAAAGTAAATTTGAAAAGAAAGAAGTAACCAAACTCGCAACTTTTGCAATCGTCATGATCCCCCTGTCCACTTATCTATTGGGTACAAAAGAATCTCCTTTTTATTACTCACTGAGCATGATAGGCAATATATCAGGATACAGATTGGAATTTATATTATGGGGAATTATGACAGGTTTGTTTTTAACTTTTTTTATCGAAAGGTTATATGTATTAAAATCATTTGAGAACACCCGGGCACGCAGATTGCTTATTTCATCATTGATCTTCCTTGTACTGACTGTGCTGATTCCTTATATGGGAGGTCTGAAAATATTGAGTAAAATACACAACATCACGGCGGCTGCATTTGGTATATGTTTAACCGCATCCCTTTACCTCTTCATAAAGTATTTGTCCGAAAGAGATCATAAATTATACCACTGGTCGATGATTATGTTGAATTTAATCATTCTGGGATCCCTCGGGCTGTTTTTTTTATTCGGCCGGACAGGTATTTTTGAGCTTTTTTTCTTTATTTCTCTCTCAATATTTTTGGGAATTCTCAACAGAAAACTGTTCAGAAATAAAAAAACCTCTTAGATTGATCTTTGACGTAACATAAAAATGACGAATCATAAATCCGTCCTGCTAAAAGTTATTTCTAAATAACATCCTTAAAAAACTGACGGGGTTGCATTATCTCATATTATGCCATACATTAATATTCGAATGATTGATTTCAGGGAAAAGGGGATAAAAATGAATTCAAGCAAAAAGACCGCAAGAATGATAGGGATTTTGTATTTAACTGTCATGATCACTTTTACGATTGGTATGGCTCTGATCAGTCCGCTGGTCAATTCTCAGGATGTTCTCACCAGCATTTATCCAAACAGAATCCGGATCATCATTGGAGTACTCTTTGAATTGATAGAGATTGCCGCTGTTATCGGTATCGTGGTGTTAATGGTTCCAATTCTGAAAAAACAGAATGAAAGCCTGGCGCTTGGATACGCTTTTTTCAGAATTCTCGAAAGTGTTATGCTTGTTGCGGGTGCAATCAGTGCATTTTCAATGGTCACGTTAAGTCAGGCATATTTAAAAACAGCAGTACAGGACGCTTCTTATTTTCAGATCCTGAGCAGCTTATTCATGTCAATACGGGAAGGCATGGGAATGACTATCCTCTCTGTATTCTACAGCTTGGGCGCTTTCATATTCTATGCTTTTTTATATCAATCAAAGCTCATCCCCCGCTTTATTTCCATCTGGGGATTTGTGGCGGCGGTATTGGTTTTTGCAGGAGCTCCGGTGGAGGCGTTCGGTCCCGAAAAAGGATCAATGATCGCTGCAGTGGTCAGCATCCCGGGCATAGCAATGGGACTGAATGAAATTGTTTTGGGTATATGGCTGATTATCAAAGGATTTAATCCATCTGCAAATACGTCATCGGGAAATTAGGAGGAACTCCATGAAAGCAATCGTTCAAAACGCATACGGTGGACCAGAGGTCCTCAAACTCACTGAAGTTGATAAACCGGTAATCAAGGATAATGATGTACTTGTACGTGTTCACGCATCAGCCATCAATGCGGGGGATTACTTCTCCATGAGAGGGAGTCCATGGCTCGCACGGTTGACTGTCGGATTTCCCAAACCGAAGAATTATATTCTTGGATGGGATGTTGCCGGGAAAACAGAAGCCGTTGGGAAAAATATAAAAATATTCAAACCGGGAGACGAAGTGTTCGGAACGGCCAGTCACACATTCGCCGAATATGTGAGTACAGAGGCAAAGTATCTCGCGATCAAACCGGACAATCTCAATTTTGAGCAGACAGCAGCCGTACCCTCTGCGGCACTAACTGCCCTTCAGGAACTTCGTGATGTTGGTAAAATTCAAGCGGGATACAAAGTGCTGATCAACGGCGCGTCAGGCGGTGTGGGCACATTCGCCGTGCAGATCGCCAAAGCGTTCGGAGCGGAAGTGACCGGTGTATGCAGCACAAGGAACGTGGACATGGTACGTTCGATCGGTGCAGATCACGTGATGGATTACACAAAAGAGGACTTCACACAAAAAAAACGGTACTACGATCTGATTCTGGATAATGTGGGCAACCGTTCGTTTTCAGACTGCAGGTGTGCGCTCAAATCCAATGGAATGATTATACCCAACACCGGCCATGCCGGCATGAGATATGTATTCAAGGCATTTATACTCTCCGCATTCATGAGACGGCAGGGAAATATGAAAGTAACAAAAGTAAACCATGAAGATCTGATTGTCCTGAAAGAACTTATTGAATCAGGAAAGATCAAACCGGTTATCGACAAAACCTATCCTCTGAACAAAACCCCGGAGGCTTTGGGTTATGCCGAACAGGGACATGTTCGAGGAAAAGTCGTCATTACTATTAAACATAATTAATAGTCAGAATTAAATTTTAGAGGAGCTTACAATGAAAACTTTTTCAACAACAATATTTATCCTCACACTTCTTACGGTTATCGGATGCACAAAACAGAGGGTTCCGGTTCCCAAAATGGACCTTCACTCGGCAGTCGTCACAGACAATCTGGAAGCCATACGCCAGCACATCAAGGCCGGTTCCGACTTAAATGTATTGGAACCTTCGCGTGCATCCACGCCCCTGATCACGGCCGCGGCTCTCGGCAAGACGGAAGCTGCCAAACTCCTGATCAAAGCAGGAGCTGACCTGAACTATCAGAATGTCGATGGTTCCACTGCGCTTCAAACGGCAGCCGTATTCAACAAACCGGATATCGCCAAACTCCTGATCGATGCCGGAGCCGATCTAAACCGCCAGAACAATGAGGGTGCTACCGCACTGCACACAGCCGCCTTTCTCGGCCGCGTGGAGATCGTTGAAGCCCTGCTCGCAAAAGGCGCGGACAAAACAATAAAGAACAAGACAGGACAAACCGCGTATGAAACCGTTGTCGTTCCATTCGAGGATGTGAAATTTGTCTATGATGCCATCAATACCGGATTAAGACCTCTGGGTGTCATTCTGGATTATGACCAGATTCGGGCAGCCCGCCCCAAGATTGCGGAAATGTTGAAATAAAATTGTTTTTAAATGCATACTAAAAGGTTTTGAATATGAAGAAATCGATCCTGGTTATTTCAATGCTTTCTTTGTTTTGGATTGGATGTCAATCCAATCCGTTCGGCCGATACACCTATCAGGTCCCTGAACAGAAAAACGACGGACTCACTGTCGGTTCATTGGAAGAAGTCCATCTTGATCCTGTCCTGATCGAAAAGGCAATGCGAGATATCCGTCGAGGCAAATACAAAGGAATCCATTCGATACTCATTTATAAAGATGACAAACTGGTTTTTGAAGAATACTTACGTGGACACAAATTCAAATATGATGCCCCTGGACATCATGGCAAACAGGTCACCTGGAGTGCGGATTCATTGCATCGCGTGATGTCAGTCACCAAGAGCATCACGTCACTCTGTATCGGCATCGCGGTCGATAAAGGATTGATTCAAAGCGTGCATCAATCCATCTTTGATTATTTGCCGGATTATAAATATTTAAATTCGGACGGAAAAGAAAAAATTACCATAGAACACTTGCTTACTATGACTTCTGGATTAAAGGGGAACGAATGGCTTATTCCCTACAGCAACCCGCAAAATGATGTCATGCAAGTCTATTTTTCCAAAGATCCGGTGACGACGATTTTAAGCAAGCCTTTGCAATATCAGCCCGGAATTTTCTTTCAATATTATGGCGGATCCAACTTTTTATTGGGCGAAATTCTGAAAAATGCCGCCCAACTGGACATGGATACGTTTGCCGGGAAATACTTGTTTAAGCCGCTGGGCATTTTGCCCCATACCTGGTTACAGCTCAACAGAGGCGTGATTGACGGAGCCGGCGGTTTGCTTATCACGCCTCGTGACATGATGAAAATCGGTGCGACATTTCTCAATAAAGGAATTTGGAACGGGAAGCGAATTGTTTCCGAAGACTGGGTAAATCAAAGCACCACCCCCTTTCCGGGCAATCGCTGGATGAATCATTGGGATGACCACTGGGGCATGAAAGGGTATGGTTATTCGTGGTGGACCCACACATTTGTGAAATCCGCTAAAAAAATGGATATGGTCTATGCCGCGGGATGGGGAGGACAGTATATCATGGTTATTCCTCAACTGAATTCGGCTGTTGTTTTCACAGGGGGAAATTACACCTCCTACAGACCGCCTTTTGAAATTCTGAAAAAATACATTTTGCCTGCTTTTAAATAGGGAGTGACCTGTACCTTTTAAGATAATATCATCAATAGGGGGTTTTGATGGAATTATCTATATTGGTTGCAAGAATAATCGCTGTTATTTATATTTCAAGTGGCATTGGTGTACTGATCGGACAAATCAATTTCAGTCAAATTGCAAATGACTTAAACAAATCCACTGCGCTTACTTTTGTTACCGGTTCTTTCGGACTCATGATTGGGATGGTCTTAGTAACGTATCATAATCATTGGGTTAACAATTGGACGGTACTGATTACGATAATTGGCTGGATTCTTTTTATCGGGGGACTGATTGTCGTTATCTTTCCAAAAATCCTTTTATATCTGGGAAAGCGCTATAAATCTTCTCCTGTCTGGGGAGCATTGATGATATGTTTCGGCTTGCTGTTTGGCTATTTTGGCTTTTTAAAATAAATAATCAAAGGAGGTGCACGATGAAAAAAACAGTGTTTAAAGGAATTTTTACCTTATGCGGAGCGATACTGATATTGATTTTATCCACGTGTTGTTCCATGAACAGACTGCAAGGGTATGAATTCAGAGAACGTACCGTATCCGCACTTCTAGCCCATCCCAGGCCGATAGAAATCTTTACAGACGACTGGACCAATGTCGATTTCAGCAATCCTGTCAAAGCGGCCATCGGCATCGGTACCGGTATCGCCAAGGAAGTTGAAGTGGCAAAAACCCGCACCAAACTGGAAAGCGCCATGGAAATGGTTGATATCCCCGAAATCGTCCGGACTGAAACCCTCGAACGAGGAGCCCAATATCTCCATTACCTTTCTACTGAAGATACGGAAAATTCTGACTACCTTTTCGATATCAACATCCGGCACTACGGCATCGATGCCAAATCATGGACAGCCAGTGTCTATTTTAAAATGAATATTAAAATCATGCTATTTGATAACAGGAAGGGGTCAGAAGTCTGGAGAAGATGTTTCAACGAAAGAATCCCTGTTTCCCGTGGTATGTTCGGACTTTCCGACGCGGCAGGCAACATCATCACTGCCGTTTCTCTCTCTCAACTCACAACAGAACAGATTGCGCAGGGTCTGGAGAACTTGGCTCTTCACACATCAGATCAAATGATACATAAATTACAGAAAGATTTTTCAAAAAAAAATCAGAACTTGTAGATACAATCGCAGGTTAGGTCTATGATCCAATTAGAAAATGAGGGAATATAAATCCGGTCTGCAAACTTGATTTACATAATAGAGGAAAATAAAATAGAATAGGTCATAAATTATGAAAAAATTAATCGTTATTATTTCAATCATTGGGATCATTTCTCTGCTAAATGGCGGTGATAAAAACCAATCAGAAAAAATGAAATATGTCCATGCGGCAGGAACTGAAATTGTTGCACCGGACGGCAATCCGCTTTTCTTGAGGGGAATCGGGCTGGGCAACTGGCTTGTACAGGAAGGATATATGTTCAAATTCGGTCCTGCAAATTCACCCCGTTTGGTCAAATCCGTAATTTCTGAATTGATCGGTCCGGCCAATGCGCGCCGTTTTTGGCAAAAATATTATGAAAATTATATCACAAGGGAAGATATTTTCTTTATTAAAAACAGCGGCTTGAATCACATCCGGGTACCGTTTAATTATCGCCTTTTTACTCCGGAGGAGTATCCGGAAGTCTGGCTTGATTTGGGATTCGAAATATTTGACCGATTGGTCGCATGGTGCAAAGAGGCTCAGCTGTACATTATTTTCGATATGCATTGCGCACCGGGCGGACAAACGGGAGACAATATAGACGACAGCTGGGGCTGGCCATGGCTTTATGAGAATGAGGAATGTCAAGATCGCACAGCAAGGGTCTGGCAGAAAATTGCCGAACGGTATCATAATGAGCCCATTGTCATTGGATATGATTTATTGAATGAGCCGATCCCCCACTGGGAGGAGTTTCAAAAATACAATTCCCGGTTGGAGCCGCTCTACAAAAAAATTGTAAAAGCAATCCGTGAGGTCGATCAAAATCACATTGTTTTCATTGGCGGTCGTCGATGGGATACGCGTTTCGATATTTTCGGACCGCCGTTTGATGACAATGCCGCCTATACGTTCCATAAATACTGGTCAGAAGTGGTTCAGGATTCCATTCAGGAATATCTCGATTTCCGGGAAAAGTATCAGGTTCCTATCTGGATGGGAGAGTCGGGAGAAAACACCGATGCCTGGATTGATTCCTTGTCGACACTGATGGAGAAAAACAATATCGGTTATTGTTACTGGCCTTACAAAAAAATAGATTCAGAACGCGGTATGGTTTCTGTTGTGAAACCTAAATATTATGAAGAAATAGAAGAATACACAAAAAAATTAGGAAAAACATTTAAAGAAATTCGGCAGGCAAAGCCGTCGTTGAATCACGTTCAACAGGCTCTGGATGAATATCTGGAAAATATTAGACTCGAAAAGTGTGTGATCAATAAGGAGTTCATTAAGGCGATGCATCCGATAACAAAGCAATCGAAGTAAACGTTCATTGCGGGACAGTATCAAAAATCCATTTAATGTCATTGCGAGGAGTCCCGAATATTCATTATACTTTCTAATAGAATATCGGGACGACGTGGCAATCTCATTAATTATTAACGGGATTGCTTCTCCCGACTTTCGTCAGGATCGCAAAGATATTAATGCCTCTCGTTCCCAAACTCTGTTTGGGAACGAGA
>CAZTZL010000096.1:0-1345 GCA_964617625.1 uncultured bacterium | reverse complement strand
ATCACAAATCTGTTCTACAAACTTAAGGAAACTCCCAAATGGAAACCTACAATCTGATCAGTCTTACCGGAATATTCATTCTGCTCGGATTTGCCTGGCTCTGCTCATCCAACAAAAAACAGATGAACTGGCGAGTGATTCTCTGGGGAATCGGACTCCAGATGTTTTTTGGATTTTTCATTTTTGTCATGCCTGTCGGAATCAAGATTTTCCTTTTCATCAACAATGTGGTTCTAAAAATATTGGAGAGCGCCGGAGCAGGCAGCCGCTTTCTCTTCGGACGTCTCGCTTTGCCTCCGGGAACAACCAACGCCGAAGGCGAAACCTCTCTCGGATTTTTTCTGGCGTTTCAGGCCATGCCAGCCATCATCTTCTTCTCCGCATTGATGGGCGTGCTCTACTATTACAGAATCATGCCCCTTTTGATTCAGGGATTCGCCTACGTCTTTACCAAACTCATGCGGATCAGCGGCGCCGAATCGCTCTGCGCCTCCTCAAATATTTTTGTCGGGATTGAATCCGCCTTAACTATCAGGCCGCATCTGGAACGAATGACCGCTTCGGAACTCAACACCATTCTGGCCTGCGGCATGGCGACAATTGCCTCCAGCGTGTTGGCGTTTTACACCTTCATTCTTCAAAATCAATTCCCGACCATCGCGGGGCATCTGGTTTCCGCTTCGATTCTTTCGGCCCCGGCGGCTCTGGTCATGTCCAAAATCCTGCTGCCGGAAACGGACACACCGGAGACCCTCGGCATCCATGTGAAACCGGAATACAGCAAAGAGAATAATGTCATCGAAGCCGTGATCAATGGAGCAAATGCCGGTGTAAAATTAGTGGTTGGTGTGGTGGCGCTCCTGCTTGCTTTTTTAGGAATGGTCGCGCTGCTTGATTTGATTTTGGGTGGCGCGGGAAACTGGATCAATCAGCTTCTGGGTCTGAAAATCGAATGGACTTTGAAAAGTTTTCTCGGATATCTGTTCTATCCGTTTACACTGGTTATCGGCATTCCCTCTGCGGATGCTTTCGAGATTTCCAAAATTATCGGTGAACGGCTGATCGTCACCGAAGCAACCGCGTATCAGGACCTGGCTGTTCTGATCTCTAATAAAGTATTGCAGCATCCCCGGTCGGTCATCATCTGCACCTATGCCCTGTGCGGATTCGCCCACGTGGCCTCTCTGGCCATATTCGTCGGCGGTATTTCGGCATTGGTGCCGAAACGCACCAAAGACCTCTCGGTTCTCGGCCCCAGAGCCCTTCTGGCCGCAACCCTCGCCTGCCTCATGACCGCAGCCGTAGCCGGAACTTTCTACAATCATGGATCGATATTGCTGGGGCA
>CAZTZL010000095.1:0-10742 GCA_964617625.1 uncultured bacterium | reverse complement strand
AACAGGATACCGCGTCAACGATGCCTACACGACATATTTTGAAATGGGCAGACCCGGTCAACTCACAAAAGAGCAGGTTCAGAAAATTAAACAACTCAATGATGGTGCTGCACTTTCCAGTGAAAGAATTAAAATAAAAAAAGGAACGACTTTTCAAAAAGAACTGGGGATTCGTGAAAACGACGTATTCCTGATCACAATGACGAAGCAGTAGATAATGATCACCTTATTCGCAAGTTTGGCAATGACAAACTCAGCAACGACAGGATAATTTTATGGACAGAGCAAGTCATATCCTTCTGGGAGTAGTGACATTCTTAATTAACTTTAATCTTTATGGACAGAGCAGTGAGAATTGTTACCTTGATGATTTTGAATTAAAGATAGCAAAGATACCCAAGTCAGTAAATGCGGACAAACCGATTGAACCCGCTTCAGTTATAGTGACAATAAAGGATGACACTCTCGGAAAAATTTCCAAATATGTATTTGGCAACGCCATTGCAGCCTGGGCTGGGGCCCATGATAATCCTGTGTTAGTAGAAGGTATTAAACTTCTTGCGCCGACTCTCATTCGATTTCCTGGCGGAAGCTGGTCAAATGGGTATTTTTGGAATAAAAAAATACCATCCGATGTTCCAAATTTAATTTATGACGGCACCACATATGACCCTGATACGAAAACTGCTGAAAAAATCAAATTTGAAGGGCACTGCGGAACAGAGGGTTGGGTGACTTCAACCGACCAGTATTATGCGCTCCGCAGGCGGACACATGTTGCTGAAGGGTTAATAACAATTAATTACGGATATGCGCGTTATGGAACGAGCAACGATCCGGTCGCTCAAGCAGCCCATCTTGCCGCTGACTGGGTGCGTTTTGACAAAGGAACGACAACGTTCTGGGAAATCGGCAATGAAAATGGCGGCCCGTGGGAATATGGGTGGATGATAGATACGACTTTGAACAAAGACGGGCAACCCCAAATTATTACGGGTGAACTGTACGGAAAACACTTTAAAGTATTTGCTGATTCTATGCGAAAAGCCGCCGATGAAATTGGAGCTACCATTTATATAGGCGGGCAGATTTTGCAGAATGATCCTCGTCCTGGGTATATGTGGTATTTTGTTGATAAAGAGTGGAACAAGGGATTTTTTAGAGAAGCAGGTAATTCTGCAGACTTTTATGTGATACACAACTATTTCAGTTCTTCAACAAAAGTAAATGAAATCTTAGATTTCGCGGTGACTGAACCTAAAAAGAACATGGATTTTATCAGACAGGAAATTATAAATAAAAACGGGGATCCAAAACCGGTTGCGATAACAGAATATAATATGGGTAGCGGTACCCTTCAAAGAGCGGCGTCTTATGTAAACGGCATGCAGGCCGTTATTCTGATTTGTGAATTTATTAAAAATAACTATGGTTTAGGAGCGCGATGGCTGCTCCTTTCAGGCGAAGACGGCATGTTTTACGGTGGTTCGAACGTAAATTATCTGTTTCACCCTCGACCGGATTTTTATTATTTACATTATCTACAGAAATTTTATGGGGATCACGCCATTTCTGCCACTTCATCTGATGCCAATATACTCTGTTATGCTTCAAGATATGCATCCGGTGAAACCGGAGTGGTTGTTGTGAACAAAGGGGCTGTAAAAAAGGTAATCAGTCTGGATGCCACAACGCTTGGAGTGGGTCAAAAATATTATATTTACTCATTTACAGGTGGACCGGATAATGGTGAGTTTTCCCAAAATGTTTTTATCAATGGACACGGTCCAAGTACAACCCATTGGGGACCTTTTGAAGAATTATCCGATATTCCTGCAGATGCGTATCCTGTAGAAAATGAAATTAAATTGACTTCGCCGGCAAGATCGGTCCAAATGATTATGATAGAAGGTGAAGCGGGCTCTGATATGAACCATTCCTATCATTTATATCAAAATTACCCCAATCCATTTAATTCCTCCACGATCATCATCTATCACTTGCCGGCAGGTGCCTTTGTGGTTTTGAGGGTATTCGATGTTCTCGGAAGGGAAGTCGAAACACTGGTTAATGAATACCAGAATGCAGGAACTCATCCTGTGCAATTCAATGCTTCAAAGTTACCGAGTGGAGTGTATTCTTATCAAATTGAAGCTGGAACATACCATGATACCAGGAAACTTCTATTACTCAAATAACGGTCTTTTTTTAGACCTTAGTATCCCCTGAAGATTTCCTTGAAAAAAGAATTAAGTGTTTTCCAGTGGGCATTGTTGAAACAGGATAAAAGTTATTGTATGAATATTTTAATAAAGAAAGGATACTATCGTGAACAGAATAAATTATATCATTCTGGGAGTTGTGACATTCTTATTTAACTTTAACCTTTATGGAGAGAGCAGTGAGAATTGTTTCCTTGATGATTTCAAATTAAAGACTGCAGAGATTCCCGATGCAGTGAATGCAGTCAAACCTATCGACCCGCCGTCTGTTATTCTAACAATCGAAAGCGACACTCTCGGAAAAATTTCCAAATATGTATTTGGCAACGCCATTGCAGCCTGGGCTGGCGCCCACGATAATCCTAAATTGATAGAAGGCATTGAATTTCTTGCCCCGACCTTCATTCGTTTTCCAGGTGGAAACTGGGCGAATGGTTATTTCTGGAATGGCGTTCCGGCCGATGTCCCGGATTCGATTTATGACGGGCAAACCTATAACAGTACCACCAAAACTGCAACAAAGATCAAATTTTGGGGGCAAACAGGAGTCGGAGGATGGCAAACGACACGCGATCAGTATTATGAACTTCGCGAGAATACGGATGTTAAAGAAGGATTAATCACAATTAATTACGGTTATGCGCGTTATGGATTGAGCGAGGATCCGGTCGCTCAAGCAGCGCACCTTGCCGCTGACTGGGTGCGTTATGATGACGGACGGACCAGGTTCTGGGAAATTGGGAATGAAAATGGCGGCCCGTGGAATTATGGATGGATGATTGATACAACGTTGAATAAAGATGGGCAACCCCAAATTATTTCAGGGGAGCTGTACGGGAAGCATTTCAAGGTTTTTGTTGATTCAATGAAAGCCGCCGCCGAGGAAATTGGAGTTGAAATTTATATAGGGGGACAGGTTTTGCAGAATGAACCTCGTCCAGGATATATGTGGTATTTTGTTGATAAAGATTGGAACGAAGGATTCTTTAGAGAAGCAGGTAATGCTGCGGACTTTTATGTGATTCACAACTATTTCGGTACTACATATACAGTAAACTCTCTCTTGAATATTGCTGTATCAGAACCTAAAAAGAACATAGATTTTGTAAAGCAGGACATTCTTGATAAAGAAGGATATGTAAAACCAGTTGCTTTGACAGAGTATAATATCGGCCTGGGCGCATCCGTCACTCAGCAAATATCTTATATCAATGGCATGCAGGCTGTTATTCTTATTTGTGAATTGATTAAAAACAATTACGGAATGGCCGCAAGATGGCTGCTAGTTACAGGCGAAACCGGAATGTTTTACGGCGGTTCGGATGCCGACTATTTAAATCATCCCCACGCGGACTTTTATTATCTCACTTACCTGCAAAAATTTTACGGCGATCATGCTATTTCTGCCGCTTCATCGGATGCCGATATACTCTGTTATGCTTCAAGATATTCATCCGGTGAAATCGCGATGGTCGTTGTGAACAAAGGGACTATACAACGAGTCATCAGCGTAAATACAGACTCAATTGGTACCGGTACAAAATACTATATATACTCATTTACCGGAGGAACAGATAATGGTGATTTTTCGTCGAATGTTTATATCAATGGGGAAGGCCCAAGCTCAGCATACCAATGGGGTCCTTATGAGGAATTATTTGATATTCCCGCGTATGCGTATCCTATAGAAAATGAAATTAAATTTACTTCACCTGCCAGATCGGTTCAAATGATTTTGATAGAAGGTGGAAACAATTATATATCGGGCATTGGTAAAACAAACCCAGAAATGATTCTTTCATATCATTTATATCAAAACCACCCAAATCCCTTTAATCCATCCACACTCATCAGCTATCAATTACCAGTAAATGCTTTTGTGACTTTAAAAGTATATGATGTTCTTGGAAAGGAAATCGAAACAGTGGTCGATGAACATCAGAATGCAGGGAATCATTCTGTGATGTTCAATGCTTCCAATCTGCCGAGTGGTGTGTATTACTATAAGATTACAGCTGGAACGTACCATGATACCAAGAAACTTTTGTTGCTCAAATAACCAGAGAATAAAAATATGATGGATTTGATATGAAATTGCATTTCTTTATCTTTGCATTTTTCGCGATTTTTATATATCGCAATGTTCAATCAAGAAGTAAACAGGGTGTCATTCAGCTTCCCGCAGAATCTGATGGCCTTCCGGCAGAAAATCTATTATTCAATGTGAATTAAGGAATAATCATGGTGTTCCGGAAAATCGATGCGATAGAAAGAATATGTAAACGAAACATATTATTTATTTTATTTTTATTTGTGCTCCCTGCTTTTTGTCAGGGACAGGCAGTGAAAGGATTTACACAACAAGCGGATAAAATAGACATCAGGATGTCAGATGGAACCCTCTATCTGTATCCCTTAAAAGAAAATGCTGTCAGAATTAAATTTTTTCTGTATAATGAATCAGATGCGCCTGAATTTATTCTTACTTCACCTCATCAGGTTCCGCGGTTTGAAGTTGCTGATTTTCAATCAAAAATTGAAGTAAAGATGAAACACATAACCGTGTCCCTGGATAAAGAAACCGGAACCCTGTCATTTGCGGATCATTCAGGAAATATATTTTTGAACGAGAAGGTGCATAGCCGGAAGCTGGTGCCCGATTCGGTTATGGGCGAACCTTGTTTTGTAGCGGAACAAAGTTTTGAATCGCCAAAGAATGAATATCTATTTGGATTAGGACAGTTTCAGGATGGTCATTATAATTTAAAGAATGTAACCCGACAGCTTATTCAGGTCAATTCACAGATTGCATTACCGTTCCTCTATTCGAGCAAAGGATACGGGCTGCTTTGGCATCAATACGGACTGACTGATTTTAATCCGGCAGATAACCTCATAAAACTTGAAAAGCAAGAACAACCAGCTGAAGATGATAACCAGATAGCTGAAGTGACAACCACATCCGGAACCCAAAGAGTGTCGCAGTATCAATCGCTTTATACCGGACAATTCAACGTTCTGATGGACGGCATCTATTCCATCTTTCTTGATCTCGGTGATATGGATAACCATCAATATGTTGTCATCGACGGAAAACCATGTATCGACATCAACAATTTCTGGCTTCCGCCCACTGCCTGCGCTTTGGTGGATTTAAATGCCGGTGAACATCAGGTGCAGTTGGTTTGTAAATCCAGCAACACACCCAAACTGTCGTGGAAACTGACAGGTGACCTGACCACATTCCGTTCTCCCAACGCCAGGCTTCTCGATTATGTGGTGTTCTACGGCCCTTCGGCAGACAGCGTCATCGCCGCTTACCGCAATCTATCCGGTAACGTGCCTATGCTTCCCCGCTGGGCTTATGGTTTCTGGCAGTGCCGTGAGCGCTACACCTCAGGAACGCATCTTGTGGAAACTGTCAAAGAATTCCGAAAAAGAAATCTTCCCATGGACGTTATTGTACAAGACTGGCAATACTGGGGAAATAATGGCTGGGGCGTTCCAAAATTTGATGATACCAATTATCCCAATCCTGAAAAATTTATCAAAAAAATTCACGATTTGAATGCGCATTTTAATATTTCAATTTGGTCAAACCCGGACAAAAATTCCGCAATTGGCAAAGAGTACGCGTCAAAAAATCTTTTTATACCGGATAGTAAGTGGTTGGATTATTTCAATCCGGAAACAAGGAAAGAATACTGGAATACTTTAAAAGAAAATTTATTTGATTACGGTGTCGATTCATGGTGGATGGACGCCACCGAACCGGAGAATGATGCTTTGCATGGTCAAGAAACTTATCTGGGACTTGGAGATTTTTACCGTCTTACCTATCCTTTGTTTGTCAGCAGAGCGGTTTATGAAGGTCAACGTGAAACAAATCCTGAAAAAAGAGTTTGTATCCTTACCCGTTCGGCATTTTCCGGTCAGCAGCGATATGGTGCCGTCAATTGGTCCGGCGACATTGGCGGGAATTGGGACTCCTATAGGCGGCAGATTATGGCCGGACTGAATTATAACATTACCGGATTGCCGTTCTGGACAACCGACATAGGTGGTTTTTTCCGTCCGGGAAATTCACAATACACAAGTAAAGATTATCAAGAGTTATTAATACGATGGTTTCAATGGGGTACTTTTAATCCGATCTTTCGCATACACGGATACCAGACCGAAACAGAGCCCTGGAAATATGGTCAGCAGGTTGAGGATGACATGCGAAAAATGTTAAACCTGCGCTACTGTTTACTTCCGTACATATATTCTGAAGCATGGCAGGTCACGAATAACGGATCAACCATGATGCGTCCTTTGGTTATGGACTTTAATGGAGACACTTCGGCTTTGAATCAAACTTTTGAGTATATGTTCGGAAAAGCATTGTTAGTAGCGCCAATTACCGAACCTGACGTTAATGAGTGGCATGTGTATCTGCCAAAATCGACTTCATGGTACGATTTCTGGACAGGTAATCGATTTGACGGAGGTCAAACAATAAATGCCGAAGCAACACTTGAAAGAATTCCACTTTTTGTGAAAGCCGGTTCGATCATTCCCATAGGTCCATGTATTCAATATTCTACAGAGCAAAATAATCCGATCGAAATCAGAATATATTCAGGCGGAGATAGTGAGTTTGCCTTGTATGAAGATGAAAATGATAATTACAATTATGAAAAAGGCGCTCATTCTACGATTACTTTTAAATGGAATGATGAAAAAAAAGCCTTAACCATCAATGACAGGCAGGGATCTTTCCCCGGAATGCTCGATGAACACACGTTTAATATTGTGTTGGTAAAAGAAAACAATGGGATTGGCGTCGAAATGCCAATATCGTTCGACCAAACAATCCAGTATTCAGGGAAGAAGATCGTTATCAATTTATAAAAAGTTGATGTTCTCGTACAGGTAGTTGCATTGTTTATACTAAACAGCTAATGCAGATTAAATAGTTTTTTATTAAATTGAAGAATATACACTGGTACTTAATACAAAATCATCAATTGGCAAGGAGGTCATCATGAAAAAATCACTTATTATTTTACTGTTTGCTCTCTCTTTTTCAGCATTTTCTCAGACAGCAAAAATCAAAATTGATGTGGACAGAACAATCGGGGAGATCGATCCAAAAATATACGGTGTATTTATGGAACCGATCAATTTCAGTGGCAGAAGAATGGGACTTCCTGACACAGCCATGTTTAGTACGATCTATGGGAATTTATACGACCCATCCTCACCGCTTGCGGACGAGAACGGATTCAGGAAAGACTATATCGAAGCGATGAAAGAACTTCAAGTCACTAACATGCGCTGGCCCGGTGGAAATTTTGTGATGGGGTATAACTGGCAGGATGGCATCGGCCCCAAGGACCAGCGCCCGGTCCGTATTAATCTGGCTTGGGGGGGGATCGAGAACAACCATGTAGGTACGGATGAGTGGATTGCATTGAATCAGGCAATCGGGAGTGAAAATATTATCTGTGTCAATCTGGGGCTTGCCACGATCCAAGATGCGTGCTGCTGGGTCGAATACTGCAATTATAAAAAAGGAACCTATTATTCCGATTTTCGCGCCAAGAATGGCCATCCGACACCGTATGGTATCAAGATCTGGGATCTCGGCAATGAAGTGGACGGTGCGCCGTGGGAACTGGGATATAAATGCGCAGAAGATTACGTCAAGATAGCACGAGAAGCGGCCAAGGCGATGCGGTCAGTAGACCACTCGATTCGATTTGTAGCCTCCGGATCATCGTACTACGAGCCCACGGGTCAGTGGGTTGAATGGAACCGGAAAGTGCTGACAGGACTTGGAGACATGATCGATTATATTTCCATTCACGCTTATTGGAACTGGGGTGAAATGCCTGATTATTACACTTTCATGGGACAGAGAGCTTTGGAATTTGAAGAAAAGATAAGAGTAACTACCGATGAAATCGATGCCGTAAAAACCATGAAAGGCTTCACGAATCCCATCAGTATTTCTGTGGATGAGTGGGGATCTTTCGGAAGAAATTTCTTGTCCGTTCTGCCTGTCGCTCAATGTTTCAATTCGTTCATCCGACATGCCGATATGGTCAAAATGGGCAACTTTACCATGATGACCTCTCTGCTGAGTATGGACAAAGACAAGGGAAGCTTCAAATCCCCACTGTTCCATACATTCAAATTATTCTCGAACAATTGCCGAGGCAGTTCAATCGATACGCATGTTGAATGCGATACCTTTAGTACGGAAAAATCCAAAGGTATTCCGTTTCTTGATGTCACTTCAGTCTATTCGAAAGAAACCAAAACCGTTTATATTAATGTCATCAACCGGCATCAGGATAAGGCCATTAAAGCGGATATCCTGAGCACTTCAGGTAGTTTTTCAGGAAAAGCAGAATCCAGTTTGTTAAATGCGGTTTCACTTGACGAACCCTTTACATTTGACAAACAGGAGCAGTATAAACCAGTTATAAAAGAGATTAAAGTGGAAGGGAACAAACTTACCTGCTCATTCCCGGCGCATTCGTTTACGCAGATTCAAGTGAAAGTGAAAAAATAACGAAATGAGAAAATACTTGATAATCGCATTGTTCTTGTGATTCATTATCACAGGCTTGAATGATGAAACGTTTTGTCACTTTAATATTGTCTTTATTAACGATTAATTGTTTCGGCCAGCAATATTCAAAAAGCTGGAAAGATTTGAACTATGCAGGCGATTCAATGGACTATCACAGGTTGGATATAGTTTTACCTGAAATTGAAAAACCGATTTATCCGGCTGTGGTTGTTGTTTAAAGCATTACATTGAGCAAACGCACAGAGTCAATTTGTTTTGGTTCCCAACAGCTAACACGGGTCTGGTTTGTATATTGACGAATATTTTAAAATGATGGTTGATTTTTTTTTTGTGAAATCCATGACAAACAGATCAAACCTTTAAGGGGAGATTAAATCATCATGAAATCAATGCTTACTTTGGTTTTTATTATTATTTTGTCTTTCCAATCTCTATTTGCCAAGACAGTTCAAAAGAACAGAGTGATTATTTTAACCGATATTGAAGCGGACCCGGATGATACCCAATCCCTTGTGCGATTGCTTCTGTATTTAAATGAAATAGATATTAAAGGACTCATTGCAACCACCTCTTGCTGGCAAAAAACAAGAGTCGCTCCGGAATCGATAAGAAAAATCATTCATGCTTATGGTAAAGTACAGTCCAATTTGAACAAACATGAAAATGGTTTTCCTAAAGCCGACGAACTCTTAAAGATGGTAAAACAAGGTTTGCCAAAATATGGGATATTGGGAGTCGGCGATGGTAACGACTCCAAAGGTTCAGACTGGATTATTAAAGTGCTGGAAGAAGATGATAATCGCCCATTATGGATTTCTGTCTGGGGAGGCGTTAATACACTTGCGCAGGCATTATATAAGATCGAAAAGTCAAGATCAACAACCGATGCGAAAAATCTAATCGCAAAACTCAGGGTGTATACCATCTCAGATCAGGACGACAGTGGCATCTGGATTCGTAATCATTTCCCTGACTTGTTTTACATCGTCAGCCCCGGGGATCATTACGGGAGCGCAACATGGAGCGCGATCAATACGTTTGTGGATGGTATCAATAATGAAACGATTAGCAATCGTTGGCTGGCGCAAAACATTCAGCAGAAACATGGACCTCTTGGCGCTGCCTATCCCGATGTCGCCTGGGGGATGGAAGGAGATACCCCTTCGTGGTTATCACTAATTCCTAACGGACTCAGTGAACCAGAGCATCCCGAGTGGGGAGGATGGGGCGGTCGGTATGAGTTGTATAAACCTGAATTTGATAAACATAAGAAAGGAAGTTCGGGCTCGGGCGTTCCATTTGAGCCTGAAACAAGGGAAATCTGGACCAATGCCATCGACTGCTATACCCCTTATATCCATAATGAATATGGACGAACAGTTCGAAAGGATACAGTAACATTTTCCAACAATAAAGTATCATTATGGCGCTGGCGAGATGATTTCCAGAATGACTTTGCCGCACGCATGGACTGGTGCACGAAATCATACGAGGATGCCAATCATCCGCCGGTTCCGGTCTTAAGTCATCCCGAAAAAATAACGGTTCATTCTGGAGAGGGTTTTAAATTGGATGCCTTTGACACGACCGATCCTGATGGAGATAATCTCAGTTTTTTGTGGTTTTATTATCCTGAAGCCGGTTCATATAAGAAAGAGATAAAGCTTGGTCCGCCTGAGAATTCACATGGAATTTACGGGACAGCGCCTGAGGTTGAAAAAGAAGAAACCATCCATATCATTTTAAAAGTCACGGATAAGGGCGAGCCTCCGTTGTCACGATATAAACGGGTCATTATCAATATATTGCCAAAATAAAAAAACACAATATCGATGACAGAAATACATCCTGAAGTAATTTATCTAGGATCAATTGATTTTGTTTTAATAAAAGGAAGGATCTATTATGATCTCGGATAATTTTAAAATGAATCC
>CAZTZL010000094.1:0-10835 GCA_964617625.1 uncultured bacterium | reverse complement strand
CCGTTCGGCGTGTTCGATAAAGTTCAGCGGATGACTGTCCGGTTCTCAATGTAAAATGTGGAGGTGAGTGATAATGAAAACAAAACAATTGATAAAGATATTCCTGTTTGTGCTACTATTTATTGTGATTGTAACAGGATGTGAATATAAAGGTCCTACTGCGTTGTATTATCAAAAACATGATCCAACAACAACAACACCGGTAATCAATCGGCTTGAACCCGATTTGATTGCACCGGCCGGATTCAATTATATTACCATTCTTGGTGAGAATTTTGCAGACAATAATATGTTTAATTGGGTTTATTTCACTTACATGGATGAAGACGAGAAAGAAATTGTAGCAAATGGGGAAATAGTTGAATCTACCGCGACTTCGATTAAAGTTCGTCGTCCCAATCTTGTTCATGATTCTATTACTGTGAAAGTGGTTACCGAGGATGCACTTCTTTTTGATGAATATGGTCCTTATCAAATTGATCCGGTCAATGAAGACTTTGGAGGTTTTTTTGAATCTATAACCTTGGGTGCCATCGCAGAGGATGCTTTTGGAAATTTATATGTTTTTCAGCAGTATTCGCCATTTAATGTTTATAAAATTACAAGTGATGGTACAAGAACAGTGGTTGGCCAAATGAGTGGATCTATTTATGATGCACGAATTCGTCCGGATGGAAAATTCATACTCATCAAGAACAACGCGGTTATTGATCAGATGGATATTGCTGGTGGGGATACAGTAGCCACTCAATATGCGAAGGTCGGAAAAAGTGTTCGTTTTGGTGATTTGGACAGCAACGGAAATCTTTATTCGGGAGGCATCAGTAGCAGTGATTTGTACATTGTGCCTTCAGGAGAAAGTGAGGGTGTGGGGTCTGGTTATTACGCAGACAGATTTAATTGTATCCGTGTTTCAATGGATAAAGGAACCGAGTATGTCTATGCATTGGTTACACTGAAGAACCCAGATGAAAACAATCCTGAAATTGCCATCTGGAGAAATGAAATTTTGGATGCCCGCGGTAGTTTAGGTGCAAGAGAATTGGTGCTCGACTGGTCACAAACAGGCGCGTTTGCTGATTATGCAACCAGTACTTTTGCAGTACAGGAAGATGAAGATGGGACTATCATTTATGTCGGTTCCGATTCTGAAGAAGACCCGATTCTTATCTATGATCCGGATAAAAACAGTCAGGATATTCTGTACAAGGGAATTCTTCCTTCTCCTGCTACAGTACTGGCATTGGGAAACAGTCGTTATCTTTATATGATTATGGGTGATAATTGGACTGTACAAAGAATCGATATGGGAGAATTTTAATTTGCATTATCGATAGATATTGAGAATCTTGTTCGTCTGAAATAAGTTTTATAATTAACAATTTTAAGTGGATTTCCTTCTCAAAAGGGGATCCACTTTTTTATTCGATTTGAACTTCTCGTTCCTGAATTCAATAAAAAAGATTTGTTCATGTCATAAAATTATTTAACTTATTCAGAGTACAGTTTTGTGAGTATTTTTTTCGTCTGATGTAAACGATTAAAAATTGATGAAAAAGCAATCTCGTATTTTCTTTTTAATGTTTCTTGTCGGTCCTCCACTTTGCGCACAATCTCATAGAATAGAATTTCGTCACCTGTCTATATCAAATGGATTGTCCGATAATACCGTTGCGTGTATATATCAGGATCGATCAGGGCTGATGTGGTTTGGAACCCAGGCCGGATTAAATCAATACGACGGATATACATTTAAAATTTATCAAAATAATCCTCTCGATTCTTTGAGTATCAGTGATGACAATATCAATTCAGTTGTTGAAGACAGCACAGGGAGTTTGTGGATTGGCACAAATAGCGGGGGTTTACATCGGTTGGATCAATATCAAAATCGATTTGAGCAGTATCGGGCAGATGAAAATGATTCGACCGCTTTGCTGAATAATTCTGTGATTTGTCTGTATGTGGATCGCAGAGATCGCCTTTGGGTCGGGACTGTTACCGGAATCAGTTTGTATAATAAGGAAACCGATTCATTTCTCAATTTTTTATCTGGATCTTATATTAAAGCCATTTTTGAAGATTCAGAAGGATTTTTATGGATCGGAACCGGTTTTGACGGACTTTATAAATATGACTACAATCAAAACCGCTTCAAGCGGTACATGCACGATTTGTCCGATCCAAACAGTATCGGCTCCAATGATATTGAGACGATTGTTCAGGATAATCGAAAAAGAATATGGATCGGGACCATGGATGGAGGATTGAATCTATACGACAGGAGGGATGACAATTTTATCGTATACAGATATGATCCGGATGATAAAAATTCAATTCCCGGTAATACAATATATACTTTGCTGATAGACCGGGGAGGGCATCTCTGGGCTGGATTTGAAAATGCCGGTCTCTCACGTTTTGAAATTAATGATCTCAAAAAACCGTTTCCGTCGCATCTTATTTTCACGACATATCGACATGAGCCTTCGCGAATCAACTCTCTTGGCAATAATACGGTGCGTTCCCTTTTTGAAGATAAACAGGGTAATCTTTGGATCGGGACATTCAGCGGAGGGATTAATCTTCTGTGCCGAAACAGGAAACAGTTTGAAAATTATCACACAGAACCCTTCAATACTCAGGGATTGAGCCATGATATTGTACAGGCTTTTTTAGAAGATCGATCCGGTCATGTATGGATTGGCACCGATGGGGGCGGATTAAATGTTTTTAATCCGGCCCGGGGGGGGTTCAAAAAATATACTCATGATCCGGGTAACCCGTACTCGATCTGCAGCAATCATGTTTTGGATATATGTAAAGATGATGATGGCAATTTGTGGCTGGCGACCTGGGATGGCCTAAATTATTTCAATATTTCACGAAATGAATTTATCAGATACGAAAATAAAGAAGGTCATATTAAAAGTTTGACCAGCAGTAAAGTGACTAGTGTTTTGGAAGACACTGGAAAGAATCTATGGATCGGTACGATCTCGGGTCTGAATATTTATAACAGAAAAGAGAATTTATTTTTCCATTCCTTTGAGGGCGTTGCACAGGATATAGGAAGTAAATACATTCAGTGTTTGTATGAAGATCGATCCGGAAATATATGGGTCGGCACAGTCTGGGGGCTTTATCAATTACACCATGAAGATCTCGTTAAAAAGAACTATAAATTTCAATATTACTTGCATGATTCCGAAGATACGACAAGTCTGTCGGATAATCATATTTTCTCGATTGTTGAAGACCGTCAAGGTTTGATATGGGTTACAACTTTGTCCGGCCTGAATTGTTATCATACCGATCGAAATGTTTTTCAATCTTACACAATCCGCGATGGGTTGGCTTCAAATTGGATTTTATCCATTGTCGAGGATAATCAAGGCAGTCTCTGGATGGGAACACATGAGGGGATTTCAAAATTTGATCCTGTTACAAAAAGGTTTGCCAACTTTGATATCCATGACGGTTTATTGAGCAGTGAATTTACAAAAGGTGTCATGAGAAGTTTCACAGGTGAATTGTATTTTGGCGGAAAAACAGGATTTTCGATTTTTCATCCTGACAGCATCAAGCAAAGTTCCTTTATACCTCCGGTTGTTTTGACGGATTTTCAGGTGTTTAATCGATCCGTTATGATTGCCCCAATCAAGCAAATACAGAACAGTGAGTCAAATGTGGGTTCGATCGAGCTCTCGTACAAACAGAATATGTTCTCTTTTGAATTTGCGGCATTGGATTATACAGCACCAGAGAAAAATCGATACCAATACAAACTGGAAGGTTTTGACCGGGATTGGAGAGTGACCGATGCGAGCAGACGTTTTGCAACCTATACCAACTTGCCTGGAGGTAAATATGTTTTCAGAGTAAAAGGTTCAAACAGTGACGGCCTCTGGAATGAAGAAGGCCTTTTCATTTCTGTCAGTATACAACCTCCTTTCTGGAAAACGAATTGGGCCTTATTGATCTATATCGGCGTCACATTTGCCGTGCTGATGTTGATGAGAGAATTAATCGTATATCGTGAAAGATTGAAAAATGAAATGTTGATGGATCGTAAGGAAGCCGAGAGAATTCATGAGTTAGATGAACTTAAATTGCGTTTTTTCACCAATATCTCTCATGAATTTCGGACACCGTTAAGTCTGATCATTGGCGTACTTGATCGATTGTTGCGGTCAAAGGGCCATTTTAAAAGGAAAGTGCTTTTCCAGAACTATCATGTCATGTTTCGTAATGCCAAACGACTTCTCCGTTTGATCAATCAAATCATGGACATCCGGAAATTGGATGAAGGACGGATGCGTCTTGAATTGAAGCAGCGCGACATCATCTATTTTATCAAATCGATTTATTCTTCTTTTAAATTCCAAGCAGAACAGCGGAGTATTCATTGTCAATTTGAATCCGAGGTCGAACAGCTCTACATCTGGTTTGATCCGGATAAGATTGAGAAGATCATTTATAACGTTTTATCCAATGCTTTCAAGTTTACCAAAAACGGCGGAATTATTCGTATTCAAATGAAAGTGCTGCGAAATCAGAACAGCACGCCCGTTCTAACTGCTGCTGATCAAAGGGAGAGAATGGAGATATCGTCTCAATTTCGCAACTACCTGGAAATTCAAATCCAGGACAACGGTATTGGTATTCCGGACAAATATCTGGATCGAATTTATGATCCTTTTTTTCAAATAGAAAACAAAGAAAACCCGTTGTCCAAAGGAACGGGTGTGGGGCTTGCGTTGACTCGGGAATTGATCAATCTTCATCAAGGAAGTGTCAGCGTGCAAAGCCGGGAGGGAAGCGGATCATGCTTTATTATTCGTCTGCCTCTGGATCTTGCTCCCGAGAATGTGAATGAAGGCGAGAATAGTTCGGTTGAAAATGAGGCCGTTCCCTCGATTCCGGACGATGAAGCAATAATTACAGATTCTATAGCAAAACACGATATGGACAAGTCTGTTCCTCTTGTTCTGATTGCCGATGATGATATGGATTTCTGCAATTATCTTCGGGATGAGTTGTATGAAGATTATCGTGTGATCGAAGCATCGGATGGTGAAGAAGCTTATAAAATGACTATTGAATTTATTCCAGACTTAATTGTAAGCGATATCAAGATGCCCAAGATGAACGGTTTTGTGCTTTGTTCGAAAATCAAACAAAATGTGCAGACGTCTCACATTCCTGTTATATTGCTGACTTCACAAACAGCCGATAAAAACCGGACAGATGGATATGATTTTGGTGCGGATGACTATATAGAAAAACCATTTGATATTTATCTGTTAAGAACCCGGATCGCCAATTTAATTCAAACCCGGAACAAATTGAAAGAAAAATTCAGCCATGAAATTTATCTCCAGCCCAAAAATGTTCCGGTTACACCAGAAGATGAACGTTTTCTGAATCATGTTATACAGATCGTGGATGAACATATCGAAGACTCTGAATTTCATGTTTCCCGTTTGGGAAACGAAATCGGCCTGGGCCGCGTTCAACTTTATCGCAAGATCAAAGCACTCACAGATTCAACACCCAACGATCTTATTCGGACCCTTCGGCTGAAAAGGGCTGCTCAACTTCTGGAAACGAGCAAACTTACTGTTTTTGAAATCACCTATCGTGTCGGTTTTAAAGATCCGTCGTATTTTTGCAAATGTTTTCGGAATCAATACGGATCTTCCCCTGCAGAGTATGCCAGAATCCACCAGATCCAATTAAATGAAGAAAAATCCTCCAATTTATCTTCTATAGATAACGTGTGAGTTCTCCAAATTTTCTATTTCTTCTTTTTAAAGCACTGTTCTTGGGAAAAGAAACATTATTACCATACAAAGAAACATAATTGCTATGCATTTCCACTAAAATAATATTACAATTATAACGTATAGAAGGGATGAGTAATAACATATCTCCTATCGATTTTTTAATTTATATACTATTAAATCAGAATCCAATCCATGAAATTGACAAAATCCAAAAAATATGTCATTGTCATATGTTTGGAAATATTTTCTATCATTATTATTGTCAGTATACTTATCTGGCTTTTTACCAATTGAATCTGATTAAATGATTCGAGAAGAAATAGTGAAAATTAACAATTGAATTATCTCACATTCAAAGGAGGAAATATATGAGTGGCAAAAGATATATTGTGCTTTTATTTTGTCTTGTTCTGCCCCTGTCACTTTGGTCGGGAACGACAGGTAAAATTGCAGGAACAATTATTGATAAGGCCACCGGAGATCCGCTTCCCGGAGCCAATATAACCGTTGTTGGATCTGCTCTGGGGGCAGCAGCGGATCTTAACGGGAATTATACGATTCTGCACGTACCGCCTGGAGTTTTTGAAATTCAGGTTTCTGTCATCGGGTATACAACAGTCAGAGTCAGCGATGTTCGTGTCCTCATCGATCAAACCGCAAGAGTAGATGTTGATATGGCAATGGAAGCTCTTAAAGGAGAAGCCATCACGATTGTTGCCGAGCGTGCTCTCATCAAGAAGGATGTAGCAACCAGTGTTGTCTCTATTTCCAATCAGGAAGTTGAAGATTTACCCGTTTTTGATGTGGATGGTGTTGTCAGCCTGCAGGCAGGGATTAACAATGATTTGGCAATACGGGGTGGCGATGGTAAAGATGCCCTTTTTATGCTTGACGGCGTTACTTTGCGGGATCCCAGAAACAACGAACCGGTGACCAAAGTGGCATTGAGCGCGGTTAAGGAAATTTCGATTGAAAGAGGTGGATTTAATGCGGAATACGGGCATGTTCAATCAGGACTTGTCAATGTCGTCACAAGAGAAGGCGACAAACATATGTATCAGGGAAGCATCTCGACAAAAATCAGTCCTCCAGCTCCAAAATACTGGCGGGGAAATGGGATTCCCGATGTTTTTGATACCGAATCTTTCTGGATGCGTCCATACCTGGATAACGAGGTATGCTGGACAGGAACAAGCAATGGCACGTGGGATGAATACACCCAGAACGAGTATCCCGATTTTATCGGATGGAATGAATTCTCCAATCTTCTATGTACAGACAATGATCCCACCAATAATTTAACACCCCTGGCTGCCCAACGGGTATTTATGTACGAAGCAAGAAAACGTCCGGTCAATGATCAGCCCGATTATGATGTGGATGGCGGCTTTGGCGGCCCGGTTCCTTTTATTAGTGAAAAGCTGGGGAATTTAAGGTTTTTTACTTCTTATCGCAGGTATCGGGAAATATTGCTTTTTCCAATGACCCGTCCTGATTACATGGATTATGACTGGAGCATGCAGGTGACTTCGGACATCAGTTCTTCCATGAAGCTAAGGGTTTCAACACTGATTGGTAAAAAATTCACCATGGCAGATAACTGGAATCAGGGTGTGTATGTTCGTACTCCTGAAGAAGTAGCCGGTCATGTAAACACAGTTTTTTTTAATGAAACGTTTGCCGATTGGGATCTTTGCCTTGCAGATATCGGGCACCGTTCCCTTTCGGCAAAACTGACGCATACATTAAATCCCAAAACATTTTATGAAATATCCCTGGAACAATTTCGACGCGATTACTATATACATCCCACCCGATGGCGGGATACAACAACTCTCTATGAAGTCGTTCCTGGATATTACCGGGATGAGAATCCATTTGGGTATTATCCCGATACGGATGTTGGTTTTATTCTGGGATCGACTTCTCATGCTTCCAAAGCACGTGACAATTCAATTGCTACATCAACAACTTTGAAAGCTGATATGATCAGTCAGATTAATTTTAAAAATTTGATCAAAACAGGTGTCGAATTTGTGTATAATGATCTGGACCTTGATTATGGAACGATTGCATCCGCATCAGGAGGAAGATCATATTCGAACAGGGTTCAGATGCATATTTTCCCCATCAGGGCTGCTGCCTACATACAGGACAAAATGGAAACGAAAGGATTTACTCTGAATGCAGGTTTAAGGCTGGATTACAGTGATACAAGAGCCAACTGGTGGAATGTTGATCCTTATGACAGAGACTTTTTCTCTTCAAATTATAATCCTTCAGAAGAATTTAATAGAGAGAAATCGAAACCCCAGTGGCAGTTTAGCCCCCGTTTGGGAATCTCCCATCCAATTACAGAGAATTCTAAACTTTATTTTAATTACGGCCACTTCAAGCAGATGCCCCAATATGAAACCCTGTTTCGTGTGGAGCGCACATCGGATAAAAAGTTAACGGGCATCGGTGATCCGAATCTTATTCTGGCAAAAACCATTTCTTACGAGCTGGGTTATGATCATGTTTTATTGAATGATTTTCTGATTCAGATGGCTGCTTTTTACAAAGATGTCACCAATCAGCAGGACATGACCGAGTATAATTCGATCAGCGGTCTTGTTTACGAAAGAACAACCGACAATGACTATAAGGATATTCGTGGTTTTGAAGTGACATTGCGAAAACCGGCAGGACGATGGTGGTCGGGTTTTGCCAATTACACGTATCAAGTATCCACCAGCGGCCATTTTGGCAGAGATAAAGTGTATCAGGATCCCGCTCTTCAGAAAGATTATGATGAAGATACCGTTAATTTATACCAGGATCGTCCAATTCCGAGACCATATGCAAGGGCCAATCTCAGTTTTTATTCTCCAGATAATTTTGGTCCGTCCCTGTTGGGACATCATTTGTTCGGCGGAATCATGTGCAATATGCTCGTGGATTGGCAGGCAGGGGAGTGGGTCGAATGGAATCCGAAAAATGATCCTCGCATCACAAACAATGTAAAATCGAGAGACTGGTTGAATACGATGTTGCGGTTTTCAAAAACGTTTAAGGTGCATATGTTTAAAATCCAGTTTTTAATGGATATCGATAATGCTTTGAATACACTTCGGTTGAATTATTCTGATGATCTGGACTATCGTTATTCTCTTCATCTTCCCGAGAGTAATGATTATGATAATATTGTGGGAAATGACAAGATTGGTGATTACAGAAAACCGGGTGTGGATTATCAACCCATGGAATATCGGGCAGAGATTAATCGTTCTGTGGCTCCGCAAAGGGAGCGTGTTATCTATTTTGAGGGGAGGACAGGGCAATACTGGCAGTATGTTAACAATCAATGGACTATTGTCGAAAGTCGAAGGATGTATCAAATTCTTAAAGATAAAGCCTATATTGATATGCCGCGTATTTCAACTTTCTGGTTTCTGAATCCCAGAAAAATCTATTTCGGTCTCAAAGTTACCTTCGATTTATAATCATGATCAACAAAGATGGGAATTTGCTATGAAAACAATAAAATTATTTATTCGAAATCAGCTCTGTCTGTCTTTTTTAATAACAATCCTTATGGTATCGTCAGGTGTTGTTCAGGACGCTTTTAGTCAAGAGTGGCGCTGGTTCCGTATCGGATCTTTACAATGCTTTTTTTCTGATCGGGGTACGGAGGTTGAAAATGAAGGGTATGGGCCCAACACTGATTTTCTTTCATGGCCGGCCGATTATGGCCTGGAGCAAACCTCTGTCAGACAAAAAGGAATGTGGATCGGTTGTAAAAATTTCTATGATACGGTTCTGGAAAAAACATTGAGTTATAAGGTCGTCGGGATTGGTCCCAGGGAAGCCCAGGAGCGCCAATACATGATTTTTGAGCAGGGGATTCAATTGATCGGAAAAAATCCTCATCCCACGGTTGTGGTGGATAATCAGATCGCCACCCATCTTGCCAACTATGAAGAGATGGATGGGTTGGATGAGAATCTCCCCTGCGACCGGATGATCGTCATTAAAATTAATACTTCAATCGGAGTGACGGTTACAAAAAAAATATTAGCCTTCAGTCAGCCAGGACATGATAACTATTTTCTTTATGACATTACCTTTAAAAATACTGGCATTATCAATCGGGCAGGAGAGATCCATGAACAAACACTGGAAGATGCCTATTTTTATTTCGTGTACCGATATGCCTTTTCGGGAGAGTCAGTGGGAGGATCTGAAAAGGGATGGGGTGCTTCTGAAAGCAGCTGGGGAGCCAATACATTGAACAACGCATTTGGCAACAATCCTTTGGCTTCCGATTTTAATGATCCCAGTTCGCCACGGTATCAAATGCGGGCTTTTTATTCTACTTACGGTCCTGCCATTCAACGTCCGGTCACTTTTGAGGAAGACTGGGGATGTCCCAATGAAAATAAAGATGGTGTGATGAGCGGTGCGAGATATGCCGGTTGTGTCACTATACATGCTGATACGGGCCCCCATAATTCATCCGATGATATTTATCAGCCCAGTACCACCTGGTATGTGACTTCTGATGAAGGCGTCTGGAGTTCAGGTGTCAGCCAGTATGATGAAGTGTACATGAAGCGGCGGTATGATTTTATGAGTGAAGGACATCCTCCAATGAGCCATATGGATTTTATTGCGGAAAATTACCTGTATGCACAGGAATATCAACGTGTGGATATGGATCGAAATGCGGGCGGCGGTACCAGCCAGGGACAAGGTTATGGACCCTATACCCTGGAGCCTGGTGATAGTGTCCGTATTGTGTTTGCTGAGGCGATGAACGGCATCGATCGTCAAAAAAATCGTGAAGTCGGTGGAAACTGGCTTCAATATTATAATGGCACAGGTTCGCCAGAACTTGTTATGCCAGATGGCTCCATTACGACCGATCACAATGCCTATAAAAAAGCCTGGGTTTTTACAGGTGTCGATTCTATTATAAAAACCTTTAGTAATGCGATTTTAAATTATAGGGCCAACTATAATATTCCATTGCCTCCACCCCCACCGGAGTCATTCACGGTACAG
>CAZTZL010000093.1:4517-11024 GCA_964617625.1 uncultured bacterium | reverse complement strand
TCGGCGGACAGCCTGTCCCCTTTTTCAGTCGCCAACGGCGAATTCGCCCTCTTGCTTAAAATCCCTATTTCGGGAAAATACAGCGAATGTGTCTTTCCAGCAGATTCTGAGTCACATTTTTGGCAATAATCGCTTCATGCTTCTGCAGTCCATCGAGATAACGGTCGCCTATTTGGGCCGCAATTTTATATGCCACATGAATCAGCTGGCGAAAATGGGGATTGTACAGTTTATTATTCGGATCATGACGCAGGGTGGATACGAAAGTTTTGCTGTCCCATTTTTTAACATGAGCCGGTTCCGGCAAACGGCTTTCCTGAATATCGATCACAGCAGCATACGGCTGGCAGAGCGCCTCTCTTTTTTTATATGCGTTACAGTATATCTCTTTTGCCAAAGAGAGTCCGTCTCCTCCCGCTTCAGCCAGGCCGATCACTTCCTCCAGCCAGGTCGTCCCCGCAGTTTTGACGTGAATCCCGGCGCCGGTTTGTTCGAGCGTTTCACGGATCGGTGTGTAGATGCTGAATTTATCGCTTCCCGAATGGACGCTCAGTTTCAGCGTTTCCGGCAATGAGAAGGATTGAATTGCCAGCCGAATGACAGCCACATCCTGTTCGAACTCCTCTTTGAATTTTTGGATATCGCCCACATAATCCACCCCTTTGTTGAATCGGCCTGAAAACTTCGGCGCGATGGTCTGCACGGGGATTTTTTCACGGGCGATCATGAGAAGAATCAGGTAGAGTTCGGCAGGGGTTTGCGGAGCATTGGTCTCGTCCATGGAAATCTCGGTGACAAAATGATTCGCGCCTTTTTTCTTCAGAATATATTTATACAAACGTTTTGCTTCCTGAACGGCAAACAGATATTTATGCGCGCAACAGAAAAGATCATCCTTTGTAATGGGCAGGATTTGATTAAGACGGGGCAATGCAAACTCGCCGATACAGTCCTTATTTTTCTGGATAAAGACATCTCTCTCTATCGTATCAATGGGTTGACCGATAAAATCGGCTACATCAAGCGTAAAGAAATTGCTGGTTTCAATAAAAGGATCCACATTCTTCATGCTGACATGATCGGCATCAATAAAATAGTCACCTTTCCATTGCATTGCATGTACCGAAGCATCAGCTTCCCGGCGGACACTGTCCGGATTTGTACCGATGATTTCATGCTCCCTGTGAGACTTGTTCCAGACTGGGGTGACATTGATGCCCTCTTCTTGCGCCTGAACGATTGCGGCCAATTGTGCTTTCCCCTGTTTGCCAAAACGATCCCCCATACCGAAAGAATATTTTCCCAGTTTCATTAAGATCCTCTCTATTCCAGTGACGATGGCATTATTCGTTGTCGTTTACTAAATCAAAAAATCCCGCGGAGCAAAACCTTTTCCAAAAAGAGGATTATTGCGCCCTGTAAAATGACAATGATAATATAAAAAGGAATGTTATAAAAAACAAAAGTGGATATAGCAAGGAATTAATTTCAGGATTATTTTTCAGCCGTTTACTTTGTTGAAAATATAATGGTCCACCTGCTGAATCGCCTGTAAAATTCCATAAAAGCGATACAGGAATAAGATTTATTCGGGACACCCGGTCTTCTTATAGATATAAAAATCGGAGAGTGAGCCTGTTTTCAAATGAGCGTCGAATGGGAATGGATTCAAAATATGGTTTATCAATTTCGACTGAGGTTGGTTGGTTTCCACCCATCTGGTGAACTGCCTGCGTCTTTCATGAAATTTTTGCGGTTCTTCATAGTCCGATGAATAGATGATCACAAACCGCTCCGAAGAGACGAACAGTCTTTCCATGTATGCATGATAGACATCATCTTCAACCAGGTGATAAATGACATCCAAGGAAAGCGTCAATTGAGCTTTTTCGCCTTTGTACTCGCTCATCAGATTAAAACGTTTTGTTTTATCTTTCTGGAAAGCCTCCCTGCATAAAGCAATGGCTGTCGGGCTGACATCAAAGCCGATATAGGATGGATATTCGGCAATTCTTAACTGATTCCCGTCGCCGCACCCATATTCAATAATCGTCGCAATATTATTGTCTTTCACAAATTTGTTGAGAATTTCGGCCTTGAATTTTGCAAGCTGGTCGAATGAACCCGTTCCTGAATTTCGGCCAATGTTGTATCGCTGTATCCAGTATTTCTCGGAACCAGGAAATCGCTTTTTATCACTTAAGAAAATTTTACGGATCTTTCTATCGATTGAGGCAGCAATTCTTCCTTTGTTAATCATCTTTTTTTTATCCCGATTTTATAATTCGTTCAAGTTTGTAATCGGATCTGTGATCCGCAATTATTGTGTTGAGTCAATAATCTGGCCTATGGATTTTGATAGGAATTATGGTCTACATATATTTGAATCCTGCTTCCTGTTACGGGGCTCTTTTCGGTTGTTTATCAAACTTCTTTTTTTCTTGTTGTTTCTGTTTACTTTTCTTCTGTCTCTGACTCTTGCTCTTATCCTTTTTACCGCCTTTGTCTCCCATTATACACATCCTTTCTGCTGCCGGAGGTATTTCTCACCTTCAGCAATCATTAATACCATTTTATCTCGGTTTCAACGTTTCGATTATCTTTGCGTCTATCCAATAAATATCAGAGTTGCCATTTTCCGGTATCGATGATAAATTTTTAAAGAATTCATAATTCAATGATTGTGGTTGTTTTTCTTCCGGCAGTTTTCTTGTTGACATAAAGAATACAAATTTTTTATCCGGCGACACATAAAATGACCACCCATTGCCTTTTGGCGAATTAATGATTGGTCCCATATTAACGGGTTCTTGCCAGCTATCCTCTTCATCTTTAAAAACAATATAATAATTAACTCCACCGACTCCCTCTTCCACACCAACCGCAGGCACAACTACATAACTTTCATCAGGGGCAACATAGGCATTGAATCTGTTTCTTCCACAATTGATTTGTTCCGGCAGCTTTTCAGGTGTCGTATATTTTCCGTCAACAAATCTTGATCTATAAATATAATGAATTCGTTCTCCCTTTTTTGCTCTTGTGAAATACAGGGTCCCATCTTCTGTCAATGCAGGAAAATATTCCTGGCCATCAGAATTGACAGGATCTCCCAAATTTGTGGGTTTTCCCCATCCTCCCTCATTTTTCTCTACAACCCAAATGTCCTCATCTCCGGGATTCCCAGTATCATCTTTTGGCATGTTTGAAAGAAAGAACAATTTATTGCCATCGCAGCTGATAAAAGGCTCCAAATAAACATATCGGGGGTCTATGGCAAAAGAAACGACTTCAGGCCTGGTCCAATGATCATCGATCTGTTTTGTTATAAGAATGGTCGAATATTGGAAATTTTCAGTATGTATTCCAAAGTACATTTCTTTTCCATCAGGTGAAATTGCAACATCTCTGTTAGGCAATCCGGTTGACACAATTCCAGGTGCAAAAATTTCCGGAGTCATTCCGGGAGGGGTCTGACCCAGATATTGGCCTTTTAAAATTGGAAAATCAGAGCTGCTTTTTGTCTTTTCATGCGAAAAGCCGGATTTTCCCACAATGCATATAGACAGGAGGATTAAAACTTTTATTCTCATATTTTCCCCTTTTCTACCGCCGGAGATGTTCCTCAGCTTCGGCAATTAATTATTACAGCAACATGAAGAACACATTGCCGAGCACGAATTCATTCGTGATCAGAAATGAATTCTATTCTTCATCAAATCCCTATTATTACAAACTCCACCAGTATGTTGCCTTGATCATAAATATATTGTCCGGTTTGGTATTCAAAAGCTGTTTACCGGATCGGCGGAACGAAAACGGTTCCTCGTATTCATCGTTCCAACGGTTCTGTGTCCACACCAGGTACAACGTGGAACCGGGTTTGTACTCCCACCGCAGAACCGCATTGCCGCGCAGGGATTTGTAGTTGAAATCGGGATTATCGAATGAAAAGGATTGCGCAGATCCCGATGCATCAGGATCGATTTCGAACTCTCCGTTGGAACGGATGATCTGTTCATCCGAATAGATATTGAACGCGTAGCTTTTTGGACGGGCCAGTTCCTTAAAATGTTCGTAATCGCCGTGTGATATCAGCGGCTGCAGATAAAGCTGAAGCGAAAGACTTGGTGTGAATGTCAAGTTTAACCGGATATTTGCACTGATCTCGGTCTGGTCCATTTCTCCAAATACATAACGTTTGCCGTATGTTTTAACCGCTGTGGGATCATCAAATGCATCGATCCACTGCGCGAATTCATTCAACTGCCACAATGAAGGCCCGACACTGACGCTCAGGTTGCTCCTCGGTTTCCATTCCAGACTGGCCCCTATCTGCTCATATTGATCAGTGGGTGTAGAGAAATACTTGCCGTAATTCAAATTAAGCACCCAGGGTTTGCGGTTATCGGATTGAAACAAGAAATCAACCTGAAATCCTTCATGATTCAGACTTAATGGACCACCCCGGGTCCTGTATTTATTCACCGTCTCGGGATTATATGCAACATCGGCGCTGAACAGCATGTAATTTAAAAATTGACTTTCCCATAACAAATAGATGCCTTTCCAGGTTGAATTCCAATCGAAATCATAACTCTGGAAAACGGCTCCCACAATATCGGCCCATCTGAAGACTTTTCCAGGCTTATCCCAGTAATACCCGCCGCCGACATGACCGTTGATGAGATCTGCCCGGTTTAAAAATCCGACATCATTAATATCAAATCCGGGACTGAGAAATCCAAGCGCCGAGTTAAACAGGATATTACCCTTTTGTTTATTGAAAACCATCCGCCCGGCAAAACCGGACAATTCGGTGGCGCTGCTGTCCAGACGAACTTCTTTGGCATCAGGACGCTGAAAATAGTGCTGCGAATTGGTTTGCAAATCAAGGATTCGTTCCCGTATTCCACTCACGCGGGAAGCGCCGGCCCATCCTGCGAAAACCCATGTTTTTGAGGTATCCAAAAACGTCCAGCCGTCTAATCCGAATGTCAGTGCATTGTCATTGATGTCTTGTCTCAAACTCTGATCATCAAAATGGCGCGCGGTAACTGTGGACAACATGCCGATTCCCTGCCTGGCATCGTTGATTTCCTTCTGTGCCCGGAAAATACCGTAATAAGTCATCGGCTCCACTTCGGATTTGAATTTTTTTCCGTTTGAGGAATATTTTCCGAATTCCTTGCTCGTCAGAGCGTGAATGGTTCCAACATTCCAGTTTCCGGGCAATTTTCCGGATACTTTGGCCGCGCCAAGAATGTGAACACCTTCAGGCATGTCGGAATAATCGTTATCCGGCAGTTCACCCTGAGGGGAACGGCCGATCCGCCTGCTGTAGAAGAAATTCGGACTCGACCAGTTAAAATTCCAGTAATTTCTGGCCCCCCCCTGTCCGAATTGAAAAATGTTGGCTCCCTCAATAAAAAACGGCCGTTTTTCATCAAAATAGGTCTCGACATCACTGAGATTAACTACAGCCGGATCTACTTCCACCTGCCCGAAATCCGGATTCATCGTCATGTCCAGAGTCAAATTATTGCTCAAACCCACTTTCAAATCAACCCCTGCATCCGGTGAGTAGGCCGATCCGTCATGAAACGGATCCTCCTGATCCGGATGGGTATATTCGGCTTTGGCGCGTGCATAGGGAAGCACTTCAACATGCTTTCCGGGATTAATATTTTCAATGCCGATTAAATGAGGGAATCGGGATACAAAACCACTCGATGCTTTCGGCATATAGACAAGATATGTTTCCTCATTCTTTCTCGAAATGTCCCGTCTGAAATTGATCCCCCAGACATGTCGATCCTGCTTTTGGAACCGCAGTTGTGAAAAGGGAACTCGCATTTCGGCTGTCCACCCCTTACTATTCTTGCTGACGCGTCCCTCCCACACACCATCCCAGGTATCATCCGACCAGTCATCGTTGTACAGTATTCCATCCATTATCGTTCCGCCGGCGCTCAATCCGAAAAAGTATCCGCTTCGATGATCGTGATAGGAATCAACACCAAAAGCAAAAAAATCTTCATTCGATGTGATATCCCGCCTGGAAAGCCGTGCAACGATGGAATCGGGAGCCGAATCCCTCAAATCGGCACCGACATAGATAGCATCATCATCATAAGCGACGCGAATAAAGGATTGTTCTGTTGAAGGGGCCCCCTCATTTGGATTAAGCTGCAAAAGGCCGGTAACTGCCGGTGCGATTTGCCAGACCGGCTCTGATAAAAGTCCATCCACAACCACCGGTTCGGTTAAACGAACAGCCTCCACAATGATTTCTGACTGAGAAAAAATTAGGCTAAAAGGAAATAAAGTAATAAGAACAAAATACCATGATATCCGCATATTGTTCATAGAATCCTCATATATTTATTTTTTTACTTGTACGTAAATGAATCAATAAAGTTGTACATAGGATAGAATGGATAGAGTTATCAGTTTACTGTTTACTGTTTACTGTTTACTGTTTTCCGGTCTCCCGTCTCCGTTCTC
>CAZTZL010000093.1:0-4417 GCA_964617625.1 uncultured bacterium | reverse complement strand
GTTTACTGTTTACTGTTTACTGTTTACTGTTTTCCGGTCTCCCGTCTCCGTTCTCTGTTCCACCTTCCCCATTCACCATTCATTAGTCCCCAGTCCCTAGCCTCCAGTCCCTTTTTTATTAATATCCATGCACTCTCGCGGTCATATCTGTAATATCCACTTTGATAATCGCTACCCTTTCCAATTTAAGACCTGGAAATGTAAAAAAACGATCAGAGTATTGCCGCATGATAATCGAAAGCGCCTCTTTTTTCTCTTGCAGATCATCGACAAGAACGGCCCGTCCTGATCCCGCAATACTTTTGAAACGTGCGGTGAATCCGCATGCTTCTTCCGCCCGAATCAGTTCGATATCGGCTTCCAATGCAAACGAGACATGGGGATTATTTTTCAGAATATCCATCTTTTTCCCCTTCTTCCCGGAATGAAAATAGAGTGTCCGATCGTAGTATCCAAAATTCATGGGGATTACGTATGGATTATCGCCATCTTTCATGGCAAGATGACAGATTTGTGCTTTCCGGATAATTCTTTCAATGATTTTTAAATCCCGGATATAAACACGAGGCATAATTGATCCTTTCGATCCAATTTCTCCGGATATTTTTCCGGCAATCATTTAAAAAATGTTTGTATATTTAAAAATATGTTACTAATATTAGAAATATTGAACAAAAAAACAATGCAATAAAACAGTTTAAATTTTATCAAAGGGGATTTCATGCAATATCGAGAATTGGGACGCACTGGATGGAAGATATCCGCCGTCAGTTTCGGCGCATGGGCCATTGGCGACGCCTGGGGAAAAGTAGATGACAGCGAATCCATAGCCGCTCTGCATCGCGCTGTGGATCTCGGAGTGAATTTTATTGACACTGCCGATGTGTACGGCGATGGCCACAGCGAACGACTGATTAAACAGCTCCGAAGCGAACGCAGCGAATCCATCATCGTTGCGACCAAAGCCGGACGCCGTCTGAATCCGCACGTAACGGCGGGATACAACCGGGAAAACCTGGCTGCTTTCATCGAACGCAGTTTGAAGAATCTGGGTACGGAAACCATTGACCTCCTCCAGCTCCACTGTCCTCCGACCGAAGTTTATTACATGCCCGAAGTCTTCGGGATACTGGATGATCTGGTCAAAGCCGGAAAAATTCGCTACTACGGCGTCAGCGTCGAAAAAGTGGAAGAAGCGTTGAAGGCCATCGAGTTTCCCAATGTCCAATCTGTGCAGATCATTTTCAACATGTTCCGGATGAGGCCATCGGAACTGTTCTTCGAGCAGGCGAAAAAGCACCGGGTGGGTATTCTTGCCCGCGTGCCCCTGGCATCGGGTATGCTGACCGGCAAACTCAAACCGAACACCACATTTGAACCGGACGACCACCGGCAGTTCAACCGCCACGGCGAAGCGTTCGACCGGGGAGAGACCTTTTCCGGCGTGGATTACGATATCGGCCTGAAAGCCGTGGAGGAATTGAAGGCCGTCTGCCCTTCGGGGATGAGTATGGCCCAGTTCGCACTCAAATGGATTCTGATGTTCGATGCCGTGACCTGCACGATTCCCGGCGCAAAGCGCTCTTCGCAGGCCGAGGAAAATGTCAGTGTGGCCGATATGCCGGATCTGAGTGAAGAGACGATGTCTGAGGTTCAAAAAATTTACGATCGGCATATTCGTGAACTGGTGCATCAGTACTGGTAAAAGTTATTGGTATCTCTTTTTTAAACCGTTAATAAAACAGCATATAAAAGGAATCATATAACCGACTTTATGACAACGATTATTATTGAAAATAATCAACTCAATCAATATCTTTAAATAAGAGGCGCAAATGAAAAAGATTATGGATAATGAATTCGCTACACTGATTGTATATCCGGGCAAAAAAATCGTCCACCACAAGTACAAGAAATTCATTTTCGGCAGCCCTTTCCACGAGGTTATGACAAAAGGCGCGGATATTTTTATACAATATAACTGTACAAAATGGCTGTCAGACGACAGAGACAACGCGGCGATGCGGCAGGAAGATATAACGTGGAGTCAAATATTTTGGGAAAAACGTATTCGGGAAGCAGGCTGGAAATACTGGGCCCTGATTATGCCGAAAAAAGCAGTCGCACAAATCGCCATGAAAGAAATCATAGACCGCAATAAAAAACTGGGAGTTATCGTAGAAATTTTTACGAATCCCACTCAGGCCATGGAGTGGCTGGAAAAGCAGGAATAATAAAAAGTATCCATTAATAGAATTCGTTGACTGTCCTGAAAAGATTTGTCATTTGCAATTTCGACGATTCTCAATCCGGAATCCAGGTGAAGTGATGGTTTGTGTATCAGCAGCAATCGCTTCACTTGTCATCTCTCATCCCGATTTATCGGGATGAGAGATCTTGTAGTATTTTCTGCTATTTAGATTTCTCTCCCGATATTCAATAATATTTTTAATAGAGAATCGGGATCGAAAAGACAATATTCTCCCTGTTTCAAATGTATCATCCATTCCATCTTTAATGAAATTAAACTTTTTTATGAAAGGCTTCACATTGATTCCATTAAATCATACTTCCAATTAATTTTAATAATTCTAAATTTCATCTTATACAAACATAACTTTTCCCGAACCCTTATTCAATTTTTCGGTATATTTAAATAGAATCCGAATCGAATTAAAAACAGGACAGGCATGTCTTCTCCCATAGAATCTTTGACCATTTACATCCAATCGCGATCGGATACGGCAGCACGGCAAGAACTGTTCGACAACATCTGGCAAACGTATCACAAACGATTGTTCTTTTTCATCCGGAATATTGTCCAGAACGAAGCAGAGGACCTTCTGCAGGAAATCATGCTGAAAGTATTTCAGAATTTGGAAAAGTACAATCCCTTTTACTCCTTTAACACATGGATCTATACCATTGCTAAAAACCACTGCATCAATTTCCTGAATAAAAAGAAGCTTGTGACTCAATCAACGGATTCCCTGGGAGAAAATATAAAATCGGAAACCGGAGACAGCTCACCTGAAAACCGATTCCTTGACAAGGAGATGACCGGACAGATTGAACAGGCTCTTTCCGGATTCGAACCGGAATTCAGAGAAATTGCCTATCTCCGGTTTTACGAAGGATTCACCTGTAGACATATTTCAAAAATCATGAGCATCCCGAATGGAACCGTTAAATCGAGATTACACACAATACGTCAGAAAATAAAAAAAGCTCTGGAGAAATACAATGAAGCTTAAAAAAATCATGAGAACGTATTATCAAAACAAACTGGATCAAATCGAAACGATCCAGCCGAAATTCAAATTAACGGAAAGTCCGGGTAAGCATTTCCGTTTCGCATTCCCGCAGCGATGGGAAGATATCTTCGGCATCGGTGTCACGGTATGTTATTTGTTGCATTTTCTCCTGCCGGGAAACTGGTTCTCGATTGGAAGATGTCTTTCCGTATTCAAAATCGGATTCTAACAGATACGAAAGGATCAATCCATGAATGAAAAATCAAAAAACGTAAAGCGGCGCTGGTGGCTGGCCGGACTGCTCAGTTACATTTTGCCTGGACTCGGTCAGGTTTACAACGGACAGCCTCTGAAAGGATTATTCTTTAATTTCATATTTACGCTCTGGGGCGGAATTGTTTTTACAATGACCTTTTACGCAGTGAAGCAGGATATGACCGGATTTAAAATCGCTCTCCTTTTTCTGGTTCTGCTCATTTCCCTGGCCGCCCATCTATTTGTGATCATTGAATCCATCCTGACAGCAAGAAAAAAAGATTTGGAATATCAGCCTAAATTTTACAACAAATGGTATATTTACCTCGCTGTTATCGTTGTTACATTGATGATTGACCAGTCCGTGGCCATGGCGATTAAAGAAAATGTGATCAAACCATATACAATTGCAAGCGGTTCCATGGAACCTTCTCTTCTCGTTGGAGATTTTATTCTCAGTAATCAAATCTACTTCTCGACACATAATCCGGAACGGGGAGATATCATTCTTTTTAAATATCCTGTCGATGAAAAAACGGATTTTATCAAACGGATTATCGGAGTGCCGGGCGACATGGTTGAAATACGCAATAAAAACGTATGGATCAACAATAAGAAACTCATAGAGCCGTATGTCCAGCACAGTGATTCAACCGTTTTCACACAATTCGAAAGCGTGCGGGATAACTTCGGTCCCTTCCGCGTCTCACCGAATTGTTATTTTGTCATGGGCGACGATCGGGACGATTCACTGGACAGCCGGCACTTTGGTACAGTCAGACGGCATCAGATCAAAGGCAAATTGAGTTTCATCTACTTCTCAATGGATGGCACGATTCCTCGATGGAAACTCTTCGCCAGATTGTTTTCCGTGCGTCTCAATCGAATTGGGAAGATTATTGATTAGC
>CAZTZL010000092.1:0-11056 GCA_964617625.1 uncultured bacterium | reverse complement strand
GCCATCACACTGCCGGCAAGACCCAAAACCAGAATACCGGCAATCAACATTCCTGTCCACTTTTTCATCGTACTTCCCTCCTTTCGGGGATTGATTTTTTTTATTAAACCTTGATCTTGTTCTTTCACTTTTTTTTCCTCTTTCTTTTAAAGCTTTATTCCTTTTTTACATCTCTGATTCTCATACGTTCACATCGCTGTTGTACAAATGGTGTGCCAAACCACTGCTCCCCTGTTGAGATGTTACCAAATTTTAACATATAACCGATCAGGCATGCTGTCTTATCACACCAGACAACGTCCGATTATTTCAAATTGAACACTTTCCTTTCAACATGAAAAAGGTAAAAAATAGGAAAATCTATCCGCCTATTCCAGATATCAAGTTAAAAATGACTAAATGTACAGAGACGTGACGTTTTGTTCAAATTCTGTACCAAAGAAAAAAATACCCCGGGAGTTTTAATATCCCCGGGGTATCAAGGCTAACTATTTACAATATAATTCTATCGCATCAAACAGCAGTAATAAAAATCCTTATTCGTGTCGCCTTGGGCTGATAAATAGATTTCTATAAAAGAAGCGGAACCCGGAACAAACAACCATCCCGGCACATCGGGATGATTTGAAAATCAATCGATAGTAAACAATACTGTTTTAGTACCGGGCATGACTGATTTCAGAACATGTCACTATCCCCGTTGCGGCCCCGTAAATATAAGTACCGCCACCGGGACACTCTGGAATTTTTTCAAGATAATCGGGTATCAACTCGGAAAGTGCATTCGGAAATGAACCTGCGTTGTTTGAGTTGGGATCCAAATGATGGGTTGCGTAATAGAAAGAACAGGCACATGTAATGAGCTGTTGATTTTGTTTGCAGGCAGCGACTTTTGCCTGATCGTGAGCACTGGCCATTTTTGGTACGACCACCATGGCCAATATTGACAGGCCGACAACCGCAATAATCAATTCAATTAGGGTAAATCCTCTCTCCGAAGATATTCTAATCATGCCTCTTCCCCTTATGATTAGATGAATGAAATGAATGATTATAAGATTTGAAATTTCCCCTGAACTATACTGATATTAATAAAAGATCCCCGGATCCTAAATATGATTATAAGAAAAGACTCAATCCAGGAGGAAAAATTCCATATACAATAATTATTACTGGGAAAATATACAAGGAATGTTACGGGAATTTCAAATTTATCAACCAATCGTCATCTTGACAAATATTTTATCAGTCTATATAAATCGAAAAGTTTAAAAAAGGAGGGAAACGACTGCTGGATTTTACTTTTTTTCTGCTTTTACAGCAGTTTTAACTGCTTCCAATAACTCGAGATAGGCATACGGTTTCTTGAGAAAAAGATAACCCTCTTTTTCAATGATCCGTTGATGGGACCGACTGTCCGTATAACCGCTGCTCAGAAGAATGTTCAATTGAGGATTCTTGCTGATCATTTGATGTACCAAATCCAAACCATTAATATCGGGCAGGATAACGTCACTGATGACTAAATGAATCTCCCCTTTTTTCTGTTTAAACACATCTAAAGCTTCTCTGGCGTTTGCAGCTGTAAATACTTCATACCCGTTTCTTTCCAGCGCTCTTTCTGCAAATCGACGGACACTTTCTTCATCTTCAACCACCAATATTTTCTCTCCGTGGCCTGCAAATACTTCGATAGATCTATTTACTTCTTCTCTTTTAAATGATGTTTTTACATTGATCGCTGGAGTAAAAATTCGAAATGTTGTCCCCTGCCCCGGCTGACTTTCAATGGAGATCCACCCTTTGTGTTCCTTGACAATACCGTATACCACCGAAAGTCCCAAACCCGTTCCTTTGCCTCTCCCTTTCGTACTGAAAAAAGGTTCATAAATTCGCTGCAGTGTTTTTTCATCCATCCCGATACCCGTGTCTGTGATGGCCAACCGCACATAAATTCCGGGTTTCGATTCGGGCATGAACCGGCAGTTCTCCTCATTCAATTCCACATTATCGGTTCTAATAATCAGTTTGCCGCCGTCCGGCATGGCATCTCTGGCATTGACAGTAAGATTCATGACAATCTGTTCCAGAGTGCTCTGGTCCGCTGTAATCGTCCATAAATCCGGTTCCAAATTGGTATGGATTTCGATATCTTCCCCAATCATATGGTGAAGCATTTTGAGCATATCTTCAACCAGCTGATTCATATTGATAAATTCAAATTTGACCGGATGTTTTCGGCTGAAAATGAGCATCTGCCTTGTTAAACCTGCCGCTTTTTGGGATGCCAGCTGAATCTCTTTGATTTCACGATACAACGGACTCGTTTGATCAAGATTTTGAATAGCCATATCGGCACATCCGCGAACAGCAGTAATCAGATTATTGAAATCGTGTGCGATTCCTCCTGTAAGAATACCGATCGCTTCCATTTTCTGCGCCTGCAACAGTTGGGTCTGTATTTTATCTTTTTCATCCTGAATATGTTTTCGTTCGATGGCATATCGCAGGGACCGAACCAGTAAATTCGGAGTCAAATCATTCTTGATCAGAAAATCCTGGGCACCATCACGTACAACCCGATCAGCTGCAGTTTCATCGTAGAAACCGCTTAAAACAATAACAGGAATCCAGGACGCCTGCGTATAAAATCTTCGAAATGTCTCCAATCCGTGACTGTCTGACAGAAAAAGATCCAGGAGAACAACATCAATCTTCTCTTTTGTCAATAATTCAACAGAACCGGAAAGAGAATCGGTTGTGTATAAATCAAACGCTCTGGTAGATTGTCCGGAAAGATTGATATTATTGAACATTTCGCGGACAAGCTGTACATCATCGGGATTGTCTTCAATAAGCAGGACCCTTACTCTTCCCTCTTCCAAATTCAAAATCCCTTTCTTCTCATACTGAACGGAGAATTATACAAGAATAGACACCTCCTTTATTGGAGGCATCCATTATTGAATGCCGACAGTATACACTCATAATTCATTCTTGAACATTCTCCCTGTTGCAAAAACACTGCCTGTAATTTGCGATCGGATTGTCTTTTCCCCAACGTATATTCCATATCAAAAAATATTATATTCATAATCATCTTATAAACAGATTCTTATTGAAAGAATACATTTTTAAAAAATAGGTTTTAGCCGGGAGATATTCCTTAAAAAGAAACTCACTAAATTGACAAAACTTGATGTTTAAATTGCAATTTGAAAAATGATAAAGAAGATAGCTATATGAAAGATTTAATTGATATCCGACAAATTAAAATATTGAAAATCATTTCCAAATACTTTTCCCCGTTTTTGGAAAAGACTTTTGATATGATCATCCATTGTGAAATAAATGATTTGCCAACCGGTTTTCGCCAGATCAATAACCGTACCGACAAGCCGTTCCCTGCGTTCCCAATCCGAATATTGAAAGGCGTCATCTAAAATTAAAAAAAGCGGTTCTCCCTGTTTACCGAGAAGCTTCGACGCGAATCCGATCCGAAGTGCCAGCAGCACCTGTTCCTGCGTTCCGGTACTGAGATCCGAAAGATCGAAATCGTCATGCGCGCTGGAAACGATCAGTCGGTTTTCCTTCAGAATAAAATTATTGTATTTACCCGTGATTTTCTCAAGAAGTCCGATAATTGATTCCGACTGCAGGGATTCACCGATTTTCTGATCTTCGTCTTTCCTTAAGTTCTGGATGACTTCGTATACCACCTTTTTGCCGATAATTTCTGCTGTGACTTGTTTATACTCTTTTTCTACTTCCGATTGTTTCTGTTGAAGATGGTATATCAAGTTCTCCCAGGAATCATTTGTCACATCCCCAATCTGAGCGTATATACTCCGTTTGAGTGTATCCAATTTTTCATCAATCTGCTTAATATCTGTTTCCACTTTCTTGGATTGAATATTTAAATCATTCTCTCTCTGACTACTGTATTCGATATCCGGTTTTTCCGATATATAATCCGAGGGATCTACCATTAATTTTTCTAATTCTATTTTATTTTTTTCCCTATTACTATTCAGGTCAGAAAGACGGTTTTTCTCGTCGCGAATCATTTCCTCCCACAATTGTGAATTCAGTTTCGAATTTGCAATGCCGGTCATTCGACTTTCAATAGATACTTTTCTGGAATCAATGTCCGCAATGTCTTCTTCCAATTGTTTTTTTAAAAGCCTCGCATTGTTGAAATCTTCTTCCATACTCTGCAGACGTTCTTTTATTCTGAGATGATCTGATAACGGTTCTCCGAAACGTTCTTGATAGGACATTTTAATATTCTGCAATTCGGATCCTTTGTTTGTATTCCGAATTGTTCTTCTGACTTGCCAAACGGAAAATCCACCACAGAGCAAGGCTCCTGTAAAAGCAACCCACATTCCAGAAGTAATTTTAAAAAATAAAAATACCCCGAAAACCATAACCATAATAATTGTCAGTAGAAGAAAAAGATAGGAACTATGCCCTCTCGATTCTTGTAAAAACGTGTCGTAGGATTTTTCAGCCTTCTGCAGCCACGTATAATGTTTACTTTGGGCGTCAGCTTTTTGTTGTATATCACCCTTTCGTTTAATTTCTTGTTTCTTCAGTTTATAAAGATGTACATCTTTATCCAACTGATTCAGTTTTTCCTCATCTATTCGATGAATTTCCTTATTCAATCGCTCTAATTCGTGGCTTAACTGAAAGGCACGATACTTCCTGGCCTTTTCCAACTCGGCCAATTCTTTTTTCAAAATTTCCTTTTGATCCATGAGTATTCTGCGTTGTCCGCCGGAGTAATCCTGATTGATTTCTTCAAATAATCGATCCAAATTTTCCAGTAGCTTTTTCAAGTCTGTTCTGTTTTTAATCTGACCCTGAGAAGGCCCGGTAATATCATCCGAATGAATTTCCGCTTTTAAAATGTTGGATGGAATTTGCTTTTCGATTTGACTTAAAATATCCTGCCCGGAAAGATAATGAGCAATAATATTTTTATCTGCCCCTTTTTCATTTAAAGCTACCTCTGCACCTTTAACCATAAGAAGTCTGGAAAAATCGGGTGGCAGCCCCAACTTGGCATCATTCCAGAAATCATCCAATTTCCGTGCGGACTTGGGAGAGAAAATGACATCCCCGTCTTCCAAACCCTGAACAGATACCTTTCCCTGTCCGGTTTCGGACCGAAGAGACCACTGGCGGATATTTTTAAAAAGAGACCGGATGAGAAACTCGACCAGATAGGTCTTGCCCTTTTCATTATGACCAAAAATTAAGTTGATCAATCCCGGTTTTATTGAGAACTGGGGAATCGGTCCGAGATGACGCACATTGATTTCTTTGATATGAACAGACATTAATTTATGCCTCATAGATGACACGAAGCGCTTCAACCAGAATTTGTCCAATACCAGGTTCGTGATTTTTAGAGGACCACTTTAAATTTTTAATCCATAGAGCGGTTTGCCGGGCAATTTCCGCTTTATCCAGATCATCCGATAATCCGACCTGACTCAAATCGGGACCGTCGCTATCATAAAACTGAAATCCTTCGAAACACTTTTCGACAGTTGTTTTCAACTGCCTGATATCCGAAGAATATCCCTGCAGCCGGACCCGCACGCGGACTTTCGAGCGTTCTTCATCGGACACTTTCCAATTGTCAATTTTGGAAGCTATCATTTTCTGAATATAAGCAGTCTCATCGGGAACCGGATAGATAAAAAAAGTCTCATTATAAAAAATAATATCTGAATTGACGATCCGATCCTGAATGGCTCCGGTTTCGGAATCGATAATCAAAAAACGTCTCCTGCCTGTTTCATTGATATCCATAGGACAGGGAGAGCCGGTATAATGAAAATTGTCTTCATCCAGAAATTTATGGATGTGCCCCAGTATCACCTGAATAGGTTTGCAGGAAATCAAATCTGTACGGGTAAGCGGCATATAGATCCCCGGTTCCAGAGGATTGGGCTCCCGAATTCCGGCCATCCAGTCGCCGTGCCCGATTAAAATCCACCGGTTCGGTTTCAATTCGGAACGAAAAGTCGAGATGACTTCTCCCATATTCGTGTTCTTTTGATAGGGAACAAACAAAAAAGGCAGACTCATTAAATCGAACGGATAGAGAGCGGGTTTAGAAAATACAGTCACATTTTCGGCTGTAACGTGGCCTTCCTTAAAACCGCTGTCGTGGTTCCCGGGAATGATCAGCCACTGAATCCCTTTATATTCGTTTTTCTTTACCAGCGTATCGAATTCTTTATAATTCTGACTTTCGGCATCAAACAGATCGCCCGCAACGATTAAATGCCGGATTCCCCCGGCCACACATTGATCGAGAATATTTTCCAATGCATGAAACCGCTCGGGATGTTTTTTCCTCGAGGTTAAATGTAAATCGGCTGTAACTGCAATCTGCAAAATGAAACTCCGGAATTGATAAAACGTAACTCATCAGATTTTGATAAAATTACATGAAAAATAGAAAAGACGGTGTCATGCTGAGCGCAGTCGAAGCATCTTTTGCGGAAGGAGGAAATTTCCCTTTGAACTCGGGATGACAGTATCATAAACATTCACCAAAGTTTAGCAATATAAATAAGAAATATTATTGATTCTCTGAAACATCGGTCTGATCTTTAAACAAATCCATCCATTCGGTCAATTCCGCTTTTGTCATGGATTGACAATATTTTTTCTCAATTCCATCGAAAGAACGGCTTGATATTTCTTCGGCAAATTTTTGTGAACTCGTAACATGAACACTGCATAACTTTGCATAATGACTGATCTCATTGTCTGAAGTAACTACAGTCAAATCTTTTTTTTTATTGGTTTTTTCCAGCAGCCTCTTGATCAATGGATCCGCTTTTTCGGGAGATTTGGAAAAACAGACATCGATGCGGGATCTGGATTCGTCTCGGGTATTCACTTTAATATCACCGTCAAAAACGACAAGAATACGAATATTTTTTTTGCCTGCATATTCTTCAAGCTGATCAATCAGTAACTTTCTTGCTTCCTCCAGATCCCTTTCAAGTACTTTTCTCAATTCCGGATTCTGGAATAACAAATTGTATCCATCGACCAGCAGTTTATACTTCATGAACTTTCTCCGGTGATTTCCGGGAACAGCATGCCTTCATAACCAATGGAGACGGGTCCTTCAAGAAAAACGGTTTTCCATGCCGAATCAAACGCCACCACAAGGTTCCCGCCGCGGGTCTCGACCTGGACCGGAGAAGAACATCCAAACAGTCTGGAAGCAATCAATGCGGATGCAACCGAACCGGTGCCGGAAGAGCAGGTTTCGTCTTCCACTCCTCTTTCATAGATGCGGAACCGGATTCGATTTTCTCCCTGAAACTGGATAAAATCGACATTGGTACCTTCGGGAAATGCTTCGTGATGACAGTAATATCGGCCGACAGTCCGGATATCGATTGGATCGACATCCGGTACAATAATCACATAATGCGGCACACCGGTATTGATCAATCCGCCTTCTTTGTATTCGGATTCCCTGAGAATTCCTACCTCCGAACGGTATCCGCCCGGTTCGATCATTTGAAGCGATATTGTATTTTTTCTTATTCGAACGGAATGAATGCCGTCCGAGGCCTCGAGAACGAACGCGTCTTTTCGAACAATTCCCTTTTTTCTTGCATAATACGCCACACACCGAGCGCCGTTTCCGCACATTTCGGCTTCATGTCCGTCGCGGTTAAAATAGCGCATCCGTACGGGGTGTAACTTCCCTTTTTCAATCAGTATAACGCCATCCGCCCCGACAGCAAATCGTCTCTGACAGATTCTGGAAAAAAATCCGGCCTCATCCCCTGTGAATTTTCCATCCCGGTTGTCAAAAACGATAAAATCATTGCCCGTTCCTTCCATTTTTGTAAACGGGATTTTAACCGGCAATGCCATTCTCAAAGTGATTCTCCCTTTCGAATAATATTGAGAAACAGGGTTTCCACACGTTCTTCGGGTTGGCCGACGATACGGCCCAGTTCCTTCCCGCGGGAAAGAAATATCAGAGTGGGAACCCCCTGAACCTGATAGAAGTCAATCAGACCCGCTTTGTCCTTGAATTGCCGGTCCACTCCGATAATGGAAAGTGTCATTCCGGAAATATTGAGTGCATCGATCACTTTTAACATTTCAGGGACTACACTCTGTGAAACCGGATCCCAGGTCCCTAAAAAACAGACAAGACTCACACTCGGGTGAAAAGCCCTGATCTTATCCAGAATGCCGGGTTCAGGCTGATACCGGTCCCGGTTTGTTTTAAAAATCGATTCATTTATATAAAGTGTATTTTCCTCAATATGACCGACCAGTGTAACCGGTTTCGGTTTCTTCACTTCCTCCGCTTTGACGGGCGCTATTCGATCCAGTCTCATTTCCTTTTTCACAACACCGCCGGCCTCTATCCAGAGATCGAGCCCGCGAAGCGAATCCTGTATGGATTCAACCAACTGGTCCTCATTCAGGTAAAGCAGGACGGAACGCGGATCATCCATACCGACATATAAAATCCGGGACACTTGCCATTTCATTTCATCCCCTTTTTTCAGGAAGATTTTTCCCGCGCTGCCGCTGTCGACCCGGACCTCTATCCAGCTGTTTTCCAGGCCAACCGCCTTCAAGGCAAAAGGACCTGTTTTAACGGTGTCCATCTGTAACGAAACCTGGGGGATATCCGAAATTCCGGGCTCATAAAACAGGTCGTGCCCGAAAATAATATATATAATAATAAGAATAACGAAACAGAACCCGATACATCCACCCACAATGGCCTTTTGATGGTTTTTTAAAACAACCTTCAAAGAAATCCGTTTTTGATTCACACTTCCTGTTCCGGTTTCAGCCTCCTGCTTCGAACGATCATCGAAATCTCTCAACAACGCGTCCCCGTCCAAACCCACTTCTTTGGCAAGGGTGCGGACAAACGCCCTGTAATAGGTCATCGGGAGATCTCCGATATCGCCCTGCTCGATGGATTGAATCGTGGAAACAGTCACGCGTGTGTGTTCGTAGATGGTTTCTAAATCGATCTTTTTTGCGATACGTGCTTCTTGCAGTTTTTTCCCAAGTTCCTTCATTTTCAACCTCTTGTATGATCGAACAATTTCTGAATCGTTTCTCTGTCAAACAGTTTCTTTAAGGATTCATAAAACCGGGTCAGGGGAAAACCCACTACATTGTAAAAACAGCCCTCAATCCGATCCACAAAAAGACCGCTGCGGTCCTGAATACCGTATGCTCCGGCTTTATCCAAAGGTTCTCCGGAGTTCACATAATCCTCGACTTCCCAATCTTCAAGTTTGCGGAAAGTAACCTTTGTTTTTTCGTAATCGGAAACCGATCCGCCACCGGTTTCAAGAATCGTGAAGCCGGTGAAGACTTCATGCGTTTTTCCCGAAAGGGATTGGAGCATGCTTTTCGCCTCTTCGGAACTATGCGGCTTGCCAAATATCTTTTTGTCGATACAGACGATGGTATCGGCGCCGACAATAAGTCCTGCTTCGGCTTCATCCAAAACTGCTTCGGCCTTCTTTCTGGACAGTTGAATCACCCGGTCGACTGGATTTGCGGCCGTTACAGAAGATTCGGAAATTTCTTTCGAACGAACCTCGAATTGAAATCCCATCTGCCGCAACAGGTCGGAGCGTCTGGGAGAACGGGACGCAAGAATAATTTTTGGGACCGGTTTCATACGGATTCTTTCCCGGAATCGATGATCAGCGTAACCGGGCCGTCATTGATTATTTTCACTTCCATTCTGGCTGCAAAAACACCTGTTTTGATTTCCAATCCGGATTGTTTTAGGAGATCCACAAAACAGTCATACAATAATTCCGCTGCAGAAGGATCTGCGGCTTCGGTAAAGCTCGGCCTTCTCCCTTTTCGGCAGTCTCCATACAGTGTAAATTGTGAAACAACCAGTATCTCTCCCCTGACATTCAGCAGTGAATGTTGAAATTTCCCCTCGTCATTCTTAAAAATCCGGAGATTCAAACACTTGTCCGCGAGCCATTTCGCATCTGTTTCGGTGTCCCCTCTTTTTATGCCTAACAGAATGACAACTCCCTTTTTAATCCCACTGATAACCTGTTCATCAATGCAGACTTGCCCCTCACTCACCCTCTGAATCACGACCCGCATCAACCTCTCCCCAAATAAACGGCTAACAGACCAACCAGCATGTCCGCTTTCATCAGAACAGCAAGACGTCCGAGATGTTCGGGAATCGGCCGAATCCACATCGCAAAAAGAATATAGATCAGAAAAAAATCCACCCCCGCGATAACAATAATCAAATAGACCAGCGAAAAGAATTTCATAAAATAGGGTACGAGTGTCAGTCCAATCAAAACAACCATCACAATACTGGTCAGCACAAGCGCGTTTTTAATACCATATTTTAAAGGAAGTGTAATGAGACCTTCGGACCGGTCTCCCTTCATGTCCTCGATGTCTTTGATAATCTCCCGGCTGAGATGAAATAAGAATGAAAAAATCCCGACAATGGCGGCTTCCCGGGTTCGGCCCACGGCCAAACCGCCGTATATAAACGCCATCCCGGAGAGCAAAGCCACAGTCAGATTGCCCCAGAGAATGGTGCGTTTGAGACGAAAACTGTACAGGTAGAGTAAAACCGATGAAGAGAATGCAATAATAAATGCGGGCAGATGGATAAAAGACCCGGCGGCGATACCCAGTGCAAACAGGATCAGAGAAAATAATTGCGCCTGAAGAGGCTTAACCAGTCCCGAAGGAAGCGGCCTTCCGGGTTTGTTGATCCGGTCGATTTCGAGATCGTAATAATCGTTGATGCTGTTGGCTCCTCCGGCAATCAACGCACCCGAAAAACAGGCAAGCATCAGCTTCGAAAACGGATGAATCGTTCCGGTGACAAAGCCGCCGACAAAAATCGAACCGAAAGCGATCAAAAGATTTACGGGACGGGTCAGTTGTATGTATCCCCGGATTGCATTCATATCGTTTTAAGGTACTGTAAAATGACAAAAAAAGCAATATTGAATTCGATGGA
>CAZTZL010000091.1:0-11311 GCA_964617625.1 uncultured bacterium | reverse complement strand
AGAAGAAAATTGTCTGGAAATTGACTGAAGATTATCCGAACGGACTTATCGGAGAAGGATTTCGATTTACCGTATCCGCCAAACTGCAAAAGAAAAAAAGCAGCCTGCCGTATATCATCGTCGGAGCAGGTGTTGCTGGCGGGGCCGCGGTTTACTTCCTCACTAAAAAGACCACAGGTTCCATCTCCGTTCAGGTATCGGATCAATATTGAGAGGTGATACAATGAAAAAAATAAAAACCATCCTTGGATTTTTGATGCTGGGTTTTCTCGTCCGCTGCGGCTTGTTTCAGCCGGAAACGGGAACCGGATCGATTACGGTCTATATTTCCAGTCCCGAAAAAGCGAATGAACTCGCAAAGGCAGACGCGCAGTTATCTTACGTAAAATGCATGGTTGAAAAAGGTTCGAAAAGCATTTACGACAACTACCTGACACACGAGGGCGGCTCTTTCAGCGGCAAGATAGATGATTTGGAACCGGGGGATGATTATTCTATTACTCTTTATGGAAAGAATAATAATTATGAAACAATTGTATATGGTTATCAAAGAAATGTGAACGTCACAAGCGGTAAAAACACATCTGTTTCAATCACTTGGCTTGGGACAAATCTGACCTATCATTCAGGTTCAGGAACCTATTTTGATCCTACGTCAGTTGTTCGTGGAGGTACCTTTACAAATAATTTTGAAGTACAGAATACAGGAGGCAAGAGCAGTGGAGAGTTTAAACTTTATGTATATTTATCTGTTGATGATCATTTAGAAACATCTAAAGATTTTAAGGTAGGTGAATCTACAAAATATTATTTAGGTGCAGGTTCGGATGAAAAAATTACCACAACCTGTACAGTACCTTCAAATTTAGCAACTGGCAGATACTATGTATTTAAATGGATTGATGCAGAGAATGATGTAATTGAAACAGATGAAACTGACAACGTATGGTATTCAAGTATAAATTTACTAACAGTTCAAATTAATTGGAACTCATACTATGAACCTAATGATGAAATGGACGATGCTTATGGACCGTTAACATCAGGTCAACAACATTATGCATATATCGAAAACAGCATTGATGAAGATTGGTATTGGATTTATATCGATGAAGACAACACATCTCTAACTGTAGATCTGGATGTGCCTAGTACAAAAGATTATGATTTGAAAGTTTATGATGCCGATGAAAACCAAGTTGGAAGTTCAGCGCTTGCTGAAGGCCAGGATGAAAACATTCAGATTTCCCTTTCAACAGGAACTTACTATATCAAAGTTTATGGTTATCAGGATGCATACAGTAATAGCAGCAGTTATAAACTTAAAGCGCAATATTAAGAAACCGGTATAAATTATTAACAGACAAATGTTTAAAAGTTTGTCTTTTCTAAATAAAAGGAAAAATCAAGAGGTGCACAATGAAAAAAGGGATTGTATATATATTGTTGTTAATCTCCGCTTCGTTCCTTTACGCCCAGACCCAGTCTACCAGCACTCCGGGAAGGATCGGGAAGTGGGCGGACATGCAGAAAAAAGCGCTCAAACCTTCTCAAATGGTCTGTGATATCGGGGTTAAAGACCCGTCCGGCGACCGGGTCCTGAGCAAAGGAGAATCCGCGGAGATTACGATACTCGTGAAAAACAACCATGCGGAGCAGAGCATTCAGCCGCAGTTGACCATCGAAACCCAGGCCAGCTGGGAAAACAGCCCACGCACGCAGGTGCGCAACCTGTCCATCATCCCCAGCGGGAAAAGCGCCACCCAAATCCTGACCATGGACTGGGATGAACGGTTTCCAACCGGCACCATGACCTACCGCGCGCAGGTGGAAGACAAGGCGTCAGGAACGGTTTCGGAATGGGCTTCGGCCAGTTTCTCCATTGCCGGGAAAACAGAAGAGAGCGAGACTGCCCAATTCGTGGATGTGGACCGGAACATTCCCGGCCTTCCGCTGAACAATCAGCATGCGATCGCTGTGGTCATCGGCAATCAGAACTATCTGAACCCGGATATTCCGAAAGTGACCTATGCTATTCAAGACGCAAAAACAGTGAAAAACTATCTCACCAAAGTGATGGGATACCGGGAAGAAAATGTGTTCTATATGGAAAACGCATCCAAGACCGACCTGGATCTTTTTTTTGGCACCAAAGATTATTACAAAGGAAAACTGTACAACTATGTGAAGCCCGGCCGGTCCGACGTTTTTATCTACTTCAGCGGACACGGCGCCCCGGGAACAGATACCAAACGCGCCTATATCATGCCGGTGAACACGGACCCCAATTATATCGCCATCAACGGATACCCCCTCGATGTGTTCTATGCCAATCTGGAAAAAATTAACGCAAAGTCCATGACCGTGGTCATGGATGCATGTTTTTCCGGCGGCTCGGATCAGGGAATGGTGATTAAAAACGCCAGCCCTATATTTATCGAAGCGGATATCCTGCTCCCGGATGAAAAGATCAACGTGCTGACCAGTTCGGCCGGAGACCAGATTTCCAGCTGGTATCCCGAGGGGAGACATTCTCTGTTTACCTATTATCTCCTGCGCGGAATCCGTGGAGAAGCGGACCGGAACGGCAACCGTAAAATCACGTTTAAGGAGTTGAAAACCTATCTCGAAGAGAATGTCACCTACATGGCACGGCGGTTGTACGGGCGGGAACAGACACCCGTTATCAAGGGCGATCCGAACAGCGTTTTTAATGTGTATTGAACCCCAAGACCGGAGAGAATCCATGGCACGCATGATGATACAATTGAAAGGAATATTTCTTTTTCTAATTGCGGTTCAGATTCTGAACGCGCAATCTGAAAAAAAAGAAGCCGTCTGGGTAACGACGAAAGCCGAAATCCCTGTGGTGAACATGACCACGGATGAGGCAAGAATTCAGCTGTTACGGATGGCGCGACAGAACGCCATCGAGCAGGTTTGCGGTATCTCGCTTCAATCGGAAACACTGGTCAAAGATTTCACGACTGCCGGGGATTTTATTTATGCGATTGCCTGCGGAGAAATTGCAGGCGAGAAAAACGTGAACTGGTCGACTGAAAACAGATCAAGTCAGAATCCGGGCACTCCGCCTCTGATCATTATGCGCGTCAGCATGGAAGTTCAGGTCAAAAAATCTGACACCCGGCCGGACCCATATTTTAAAATCAAAATGGAATCCAATGAATCGGTTTTTCACGCTGGAGACGAACTGGAGATCAAAGTGTCCTCCACGCAGGATTGTTATTTGACTGTGCTCGATCTGGCCGCGGATGATACGGTCTACGTGCTCTTCCCCAACTGTTTGCGGGAGGAAGTCTTCGTCAAAGCGAATACACCGTTGACGCTCCCCGACGAACCGCTGAAAGAAATGGGATTTCATCTTCGCGTGCATCCGCTGCCCGGAACCGAAAAGAGTACGGAAATCATCAAAGTGATCGCCACAAAACAGAGACTGCCGATTTTCGAAATGATGAATTTAAAGACCGGCATCGGAAAACTGGGAACGCCCCGTGCAGCCGTTCAGCAACTGATCCGCGCACTGTCCGAAATCCCGATGGACCAGCGGGCCGAAGCGACCAAAATGATCTCGATTCTGGCAAAAAAATAATCTCGGCTTTAAAAACAACCGGATAAATTCCCCGTCGATCTCTCTTTTTGGCGGGAATTTTTATGCAACCACTATCGATTTATACTTGATTTCATCGATAATTTCAACTATTTTTTTAAACAATTATTGCCGAAAAAATATATCCATAATTTGCGGTTGCAAAGGACCCCCTCGAAAACACAAATATTCAAGCTGATGGGAAAATACATTCACAATGGGTTATTACGATCTTTCAAAAGAACAGCGCATACAATTCGCTGACAAAATAAAAAAAGCGGTCGAATTGGACCTGAGCAGCAATGCCTGTAAAAACATCCAAAAATATTCTGCGGACAAAGATACCTATATCAGAAAAAATGTGTATCTTGTTATGGGGAAATTGTATCGGGACGATATCAGACAAAGGAAAAACATTTTGACTTCTGTTGAGGTTATGTATAAGAATGATGATGAAAAAATAAGACAAACCGCGGTTTACGCCTGCGGAGAAATCGGGAAAACCGACTTTGACCCAATCTCGAAAATATTGGGAGACGCTTTGAGTGACGATCATCATTCCGTAAGAAATGCTGCAATCGGAGCGCTCAAACAATTGGGGGAGAAAAATCCAAAGTCCACATTGAAATTCGCTAAAAAATATCTTCATCATCCCGACCCCGGAATTCGACACGGAATCATTCACGGCATCGAACTTCGGGGAAGAACCCATCCGGAAGAAATTTTACCCCTTTTGGCCGAACTGCAAAATGACAAAGACAAAAAAATAACCAAAATGATCATTCATGTGCTGGGCCAGATCAGTTATAAAAAAGGATGCATCGAAAAAGTGATCGCCCATTTAAAAACATGGAACAATCAAATTCTGGTTGAAAAAGCGTTGGGAGAAATCATCGATGTTCATAAACGATACAGCAAGTTTAGCCATCAATCTCCTGAGGAAGCCCGGGAAATTATCAGGAAAGAATTTTAATTTTTGTCCGGTAGAGTTCTTTAACTTCGCTGTAAGGAAAGGGAAATCCGTTTCGAATTGTTTCTGAAACCGAATCAATCGTCAGGAGTTTAATCGATATGAAAAAACAAATTAAAACCATATTCATTCTGATTCTCTGGTCTTCCTTGGTAATGGCCGAACAACCTTCCTCTGTAAAGATTCAGTATCTATTTCCTAAAGATAAATCTGACTGGGTTGTAAAAGAGTCCCCGGTTATCGTCCGGTTTGAGGAGATTGGTCCGGATCAAATTGCCAATCATGAAACATTCATCCATATCCAGGGCGAACAATCGGGAACCGTGCAGGGAGAAACTATTATCTCCGACGATGAGAAAACATTTATTTTTAAACCGGATCGTCCGTATCAATCAGGGGAAACAGTCACAGTCAATCTGACCCCGCGTCTGTTTGGACAGTCCGAACCGTTTCTGGATTCGACAATCACATTTACAATCGGACCGATGGAATCCAATGCCCATTTAAAAGACGGACAGTCCAATCCCGTTTCATTGTCCTCACAGTCATCAAAGGAAAAATACACGCCCAATGCGGACGGCGTCGTGGTATTAAACGGCGTATCGGTTCCATCCGATTTTCCCTACATCGATATTACGGTGAATGACAATCCGGATACCGGCTACATTTTTACAAATTTTGAAGGCGAAAAATACTACAATCTGATTCTGGACAATAACGGCAATCCCGTATTTTACTGGATCGTCCCTGACAGCCGGAGGGATTTCAAGGTTCAGGAAACCGGCGTGATCACCATGACCGTCCGGTCCGGTTTTGGCGGTGGCGGTTATATCGGCGTCGATAATACATTTACTGTGGTGGATACTTTTTTTGCTCCGCCCGGGTATATGATCGACGAGCACGAGCTTTTGGTGCTGCCCAATGGACATTATCTCATCACGGCAATGACCGAACGTCAGGTGGATATGCGCCAGTATGTTTCAGGAGGAAATCCGAACGCAACGGTTATCGATTATCACCTCATTGAAATGGACGGAAATGACAATCCGGTGTTTATCTGGCGCAGCGACGACCCGGGCAATTACGAGATCACTGACGCGGACGAACGGTCCGTGAACCTCCGGGGGCAGACCATCGATTACCTCCACACCAACTCCATCGGGATCGATCTGGACGGCAACTACCTGATCACGCCGAAAATCATGAACGAAGTCACAAAAATCAATAAAAATACCGGCGAGATCATGTGGCGGCTCGGCGGCAAAAAAAATGAATTCACATATGTGGATCTGGACGGTTTTGTCTATATGCAGCACTGCATCCGCGTCCTGCCTAACGGTAATTATCTCATCTTCGACAACGGCAATTACCACACGCCCCACCCCTATTCCCGTGCCCTGGAATTCAAAGTGGACACGGTGAACATGACCGCTACCAAAGTCTGGGAATTTCGAAACACGCCGAACGACTACTACGCTCCCTACAAAGGCAATATACAGCAGCTTCCCAACGGGAACAGATTAATCAGCTGGGGCCTGGAAAATTTACCGAAATTGACAGAGGTCCGGCTCGACAAATCCAAAGCCTTTGAAATGAATTATGTCCAGCCGGTTCAATGCTACCGTGTCTGGAGGTGTCCCTGGAACGGAATGGTTCATTTTCCTTTTCTCGTGGTTGAATCGCACACGGACCGGATCGTGCTTCTGTTTAACAAGTTCGGCGATCCCGATGTGAAGGAATACCGGGTTTACGGCGGCCCCGATCCCAATCCGACAACCGTCATGAAAACCACCAGCAATCCTTACGTGGTTCTTGATGAGAACGACATCACCGAAAGCAACACTTATTATTTCCGAGTCACGGCTGTGGATTCGGATGACAATGAAAGCGAGTTCTCCAACGAGGAAATGGTCAACACCACGTTTATCCCTGTCAATACGAACATGATCAAAAACAATGATTTTTCTTCCGGAATGTCCAACTGGAATTTCAACGTTCAGAATTCTGCCTCTGCCAGCGCCAATGCCGGCAGCAACGAATGCCATATTCAAATTCAGCAGGGCGGAAGTAATTACAATGACATTGAACTGAGTCAGAATGCACTGATGCTTTATCACGGCCAAACCTATGTTTTTAAATTTGATGCCCGGGCGGATCATGCCCGCATTATCGATGCGCGGATCGAATCTACCAATCCTCCTTATACCAATTTTGGCCGGATCGAACCAAGTTACATTCAGACCACATCGGAACACCAATCCTTCACATTCGAGATGGAGAATGTCACCACCAATCAGACGCGCGTGGTTTTCAGCGTCGGCTCGGCAACAGGTGATGTTTACATCGACAATGTTGTTTTGATGCGAATCGATCAAACCGCAGTTCCGCCAGAACTGTCCGCAAGTCAACCGAAAGAATTCGCTCTTGATCCGGTCTATCCCAATCCGTTCAATCCCGACGCCACGATTTCGTTCGCTCTGCCGGTACGGTCTCAGGTCACTCTGGAAATCATCGATATATTAGGCCGCACAGTCGGTACCATTACTAATGAAATTCTCTCGCCGGGACACTACACCCGTCAGTTCCACGCAAACCGCCTCAGCTCCGGCGTCTACTTCTGCCGGCTCCAAGGCAATCCCCTCCCCTCTGGAACCGAATTTCACCAGGTCAGAAGAATGGTGATATTGAAATGAAAACATGTTTTCGTTACAGTATGATCTGTCTTATTTTTAGTCTTGCCCTCTTTAATACCCGGGAAGCCGCAGGTGTGACACTCGTCCGATTCGGAACTTCTGCTGAAAACACGGCCTTTGACCTCGAAGACTGGAACATCCTCCTGAAAAGCAGTCAACTGGATTATACTGAGCGGGGAAATGGCGGACTGATCGCAACATCCGATCCCGGTGAATATGGAGATTTTCGAGGTGTACAAGGAACGCCACGGTCGTTTTCAAAAGGCGAAAGGATCGTGGTCACCTGGTACAATGATTCGGACGAATCGTTTTTCTTTACGGCTCGGATCAGTTTCACCGATGCCAATGAACCGAATGAAGCATTCCCGGACGGTAAGTGGCTGACCATGCGCAGCTTCACCGACTATCGTTTGACCTATTCCGAAATTTTCTCCCGCGGAACCGCGAAAACTGTTTTCAATATTACGGATTCGGGCGTTCACAAAACAGACAGTACCTATGCGTTGGTCAACATCAACCTGGCCATTGAATGGGGATCGACCTATCAAAAACAATTTCTGATTTGTGAAAAGATCGAGCTTCTCGATGACGCGGATATCATCCCTCCCGCGAAACCGTCCGGACTGAACGCAATTGTCGTATCAGATTCAAAAATACGCCTCAGCTGGGATGCGCCCGAGGATAATATCGGCGTGGTCGAATATCTCGTTTATCGGAATGGGGAGATCGAAGGATATAGTCAATCCACTGATCACACCTGCGTTTTCCTCGAACCGGCCACTGATTATACGTTCAGTGTTACCGCGCTAGACGCCACCGGAAACGAAAGCATGGCATCTGATCCGGTTTCGGCAACAACACAACCTGACCTCGGCCGGGAAGATTTGATCCATCCTGCCGGATTTGAATATCTCGGAGCAATCTTGGTACCCGAAGATTTTTCCTGGGGAGGCGAGGCCATCGCTTATCATTCAGGAGGTGACGGCGGACAGATAAATGCATCGGATAGTTATCCGGGTTCTCTCTTTCTGACCAATCTCAACCAGCCGGAAAACGGACTGGTCGGAGAGATCGACATCCCGCCCCCCTTGATCTCATCCGGAAAAAATCCGAATGACCTGAATGAAGCTTCCATCCTGACAAATCCTGTGAATATCCGGCCCGCCAATATCGATAATTGGGATTATGTGGACATTTGGCGTACGGGTCTGGAAGTGGTTTCTGATGAAGGAAGACTTTACAGTTCCTGGAGCATCCATTATACGGTAACCGGAGAAAAACACGCCTCAATCAGCTGCTGCGATATTTCGGATCTTGCTGAAAATCAAAAATTCGGCGCATGGTATCTTGGAGATCCCGGCCTTCCGCCAATCGATGCAATGATGAGTGACTGGTTGTTTTCAATCCCGCAGCAATGGGCAGACATTCATTGTTCGGGTAGAAACCTCGTCACGGGCCGATGCCGCGACGGCGGATTGAGCGGCCTCGGTCCGACGTTGTTTGCCTTCTCAAGAGTTGGAACAACACCCCCATCACCTGATCAGATCTTGGATTTCACAACACTTCTGAAATACGGTTCGGTAGAAGGCACAGATAATGTGCACTTCCCAAATGCCGTAGACGGATACAAACACGCGGATGACTGGCGGGAAGCCATGTGGCTCACGGCGAACGGGCAGGACGCTATCGCAATCATCGGGAACAAAGCGCTGGGACACAACTGGTACGGCTATCATGGAGAGCGGATGCGCCACGACTGGGTCATCGCAGACGTGCCCTATCCGGATTTTTGGGAAACCGACCCGGACGGAAAAGGCTGGCGGTCGCACAACCGGCAGCCCATGATCGTTCTCTACGATCCGCAGGATCTTGCTGCTGTCGCGAACGGATCAATGTCTTCATACCAGCCCCAACCCTATGCCGCGCTTCGAATCCCGAAAGAGACTTTTTACGGAGGCGATCATGAAATCTTTTCCGCGGCATTTGATTCGGAAAATCAGATCCTGTATGCCGCAGAATTCCTGAGGGAATGGGACGGAAGGCTCATTGTCCATGCATGGGAAGTCAATTCGGTTTCAACCGCAATCGGGAATGGCAAAGTGAGGCCGTTTGAATTCCGGCTTGATCAGAATTATCCAAATCCGTTCAATCCCGACGCCACGATTTCGTTCGCTCTGCCGGTACGGTCTCAGGTCACTCTGGAAATCATCGATATATTAGGCCGCACAGTTAAAACCATTGTTCACAAAACCCTTCCTCCCGGACATTATACCCGCCAGTTCCACGCAAACCGCCTTAGCTCCGGCGTCTATTTCTACCGAATCAAAGCCAACCCAATCCCCTCCGGAACCGAATTTCACCAGGTCAGAAGAATGGTCATATTGAAATAGATACAACTCGTTGTGCATAATTCCCGCTCGACGAGGTGTTCCTTCACCTCGCCGCAGAAAAATACACACGGATCAAAGCCAACGCACTTCCCTCCGGAACCGAGTTTCATCGGGTCAGAAGAATGGTGATATTGAAATAAATTTAACCGGTTTTAAGGTTAATGTTTAAACTGATTGATTTTGTTACCCCACCCTTGGATTCCTGATTAAAAATTTCAGGAATGACACCCTACCTTTGTCATTCCCGCAATCTTTTGAGCGGGAATCCACTTTTTACTCTTGCAAATAATCTTTTTTCTAAATTTTGCACAACGGCTTAAATTCACGAATTTCTCTTGATTTCTTCGAATGTTTCCGTTAATTTTAGGCAACACCTGCACCTGAATCTGAGAACCAACAAACTGCACCGGCACCGATCAGGAAAACGACACTGATATTGAAACTGAAGAAGCATTTTTTTTCTTACTAAAAAAAATTGCAGAGGAAATAAAGCAATTTATTTTAGACCACTAGAATATGAAATATTTAACATTTAATGACATACGCGAAATTCTAGAAATATCATCTGATATTGATAAATGGGATTTCAAAAAACGGAATAAGGTATCTGATTATGTTAGTTCCTTTTTTAATAAAAAGACATTCAATGAATATCGAAAGAAAAATCAGCCTCTACTACTAAAAATTGAAGCACTCAATAAACCAGCGCTTAGTGAACTATGTGCATTGATTTGGATAGGGCGTGATTATGATTATAATGAATCTTTTAATTGGGAGTCATTAATTAAAGAAAGTGAACCTGTCAAACCAGAGTATGTTTTTGATAAAAACAAATTACTATCCAAATACTTATTATCCGGATTGAAAAACCTTAAAATTTATAAGGAGTATAAGAACTATTGCAATGAATATGAGGAAAAAAGATTTATTAATTCTGTAGCAATAAATGAATTTGGTGATGAACTCTATGAGTATCTCAGAAAAAATCCCAATGTAATTTACAAATTTACACCACGTAAATTTGAAGAACTTATAAATGATATTCTTAGCAGGATGGGTTTTAAAACAGAATTAACTAGACAAACAAAAGATGGCGGTCGAGATATACTTGCTTTCTTAACTACACCAACGAATCAGAAATTACTTACTTTGATAGATTGTAAACGATATACACCAGAAAATAAGATTGGTATTGAACAAGTTGAGAGATTCTTATATGTGTTAGATAGCAAAGATGATGCTTCATTAGGAATGATCGTTACTACATCTAGTTACTCTAAAGATGCAAAAAAGATAGAGACATTAAGACCTTTTCGACTACAACTAAATGATTTTGCAGATATTAAAAATTGGTTGAATATTGTTGGCACTAATTTTGGTAATAATAATTTAGGATTATGGCTTCCGAAGATATAACTTTTCCGTTCGGTGAGGTATTCCTTCAACTCGCCATAAAAAAATGCGCGGTGGTGAGAAACACAACTCGCGAGCAGCAATGGCGAAATTGAATTAGGATAATTCGCGAACTAAAAAAATCAATAAACACAAATGATTAAAAGTATAAAGGTATCTGCAATTTTTAAAGGATTCTTATCTTTTCCGCTCGGCGAGGTGTTCTTTACCCCGCCGCCAAAAAATGCGTGGGGTTAAA
>CAZTZL010000090.1:9172-11669 GCA_964617625.1 uncultured bacterium | reverse complement strand
GCAAGCGCATCGTGTAGTTCGTCCGGGTGATGTCGGCACCGGAATTCCAGCCGGCTGGATTCATTATGCGCTTTGCTGTAAGGCATTCCTTCAGCCATGCGGTTTCGTTCGTGAAGTTCGTGTACGAGCACAAATCCTCTTTCTTTCTCTTCTATTGCATCATCGATCCATACCTGCCCCTGGGGCACAAATTCATACACGTGATCATGCCCTCCGGCCGTGAAATCGATGTCAAAGACGCTGCGCACCAGCCGCCCGTTCACAATCCATACTTCGACGCCATTCTCCAACGTTTTCCATAAATTTTCCTGGACTGCTTTGGGATCGGGCAGCTGCTGCCCGTGATGGGTGGCCTTGCTCACATCGCCTGCCCGCCGCCGCTCTCTGCGCTCGACCCGGTCGGCTTCAACAATCGCCTCTTGATAGGGGATGCCTTTTGCCATCAGTTTATATTCTGTTAGCAAATGATCAATAAAAAAGGTCCGCTCATCATGTTCCGCCTCCTCATCAATCCAGAACTCCTTTTCAGGAATGTATGGAAACCTGAAGTGCTGGCCAAAGTTAGTAAATTCCTCATCGATATGTCCACGCACATATGCACCATCAATTATCCATACCTGGATATCCCCTCTCGTTTCATCCTTGCGGATGTAAGGGAGATCATACGATTCGGTCATAACTTACTCTCCTTTACAGGGCCTCTGAATATCCCGGAAAATTGTGATTTGGTTTTATATTTTCATTCTTGTTTTTAAAATTCCGATTTCGCTGAATTGTCTCTTCATTTTTCAGTGAATTTGAACTGATAATAACGGTACAAAAAATAGATAATGGATACATGTGTAATCAAAAATAGAATGAACATGACATTTAAAAATGCGGGAGGGAAAACAACTTCTGTTCCGAAAAGGACAAAACGTGTAAATGTAATCAGGGAACTGAGACTTTTGATGATCCCGATGCTGAGCATGACTGTGACAAAATCGGCCGCTTGCTTTATTGGTTTTTTACCGGCGGGGATTCCTTGTTTGTAAATGATCAGGAGAGCGAACAGGAGAACCGCATTAACAAAACCAATAACTTCTTCTGTCATCCGGATCGTTTTAAAGCCCATTATTTCTCGTATGGCCGGTAATCGGAGAATGAGGTGTAGAACAATGCATCCGAGCACTATTTTTAACACTGTTCCCAATTTTGTATTGGCTTTTTCTTCTGAATAAAATAAAAACAGGAACAGAATGATGACGACACCGACAATCAGAGAAAGCATCCGGGTGATGCCGTGTACGGATGAAATATTGAACAGGGAGGGTATAAATAAATGGCTTAGGTTTATAACTATTTCATAGCCAATGGATATCATCATAGCGATGGTAATATTTTTTAAATTCATAATACCTCCAAATAATTGTCTTATATCTTGACCCAGATTCCTTTTTTGTGGCTCTCCATGATTTTATCGATGACTTTCATGTTGGCAACAGCATCTTCAATCGGAGTTGGTACGTCTGTATCGTTTAATACAGCCAGAGAAAATTGGTCGCCCTGTATGGTATATTGATCGCATGGGTCAAAAAGTATTTCTTTTGTTCTTGATCCAGTCTGATGGATAATTTTGGCTCTGCTTTCAGCCGAAGGCACGAACGGAGTTGTCATTTCGATTTTTCCACCGGTACCGAATACCTCGACATGACGGCGATCGATTAATTGAGTCGAACAGGTAAATGTGGAAGTTCCTTTTTCAAATTTTAGTACCGCAGATGTCAGGCGGTCCGTTTTCATCTTCGGATCACGTTCGATTGTTCCGCAGACACGAATTGGCTCACTGTCAAACAAATAGCGCGACAGGGAGATACAATAACAGCCGATATCGAGCAAACCGCCTCCTCCGATTTCGGGCTGATTTCGAATGTCTTCCGGATTGTCGTTGTAATAGGAAAAGATCGAATGGATGTTTTTCAGCTCGCCAATCGTCCCCTCGTTGATTAGTTTTTTCACGGCCGGCCACTGGGGATGAAACCGGTACATGAATGCTTCCATGACCTTCAAATCCGGAAATTTTCGCATCTCCTTTCTTAAATGATCAGCTTCCTTAAAATTTAATCCAATCGGCTTTTCACACAAAACGTGCTTGCCCGCTTTTAATGCCTTGATGGTCCATTCCAGGTGGAGGTGGTTTGGAAGCGGATTGTAAACGGCTTCGATTTCGGGATCTTCGAGCAGTTGTTCGTATGAACCGTACGCTTTGGGAATGCCAAGCCGCTGCGCCGCTTTTTCGGCTTTCTCCATACTGCGCGACGCAATCGCCTTGATCTGTGAATATTTCCCTTTTTGCATTGCGGGGATGACTTTCCCGACACCGATTTTTGCCGTACTTAAAATTCCCCAGGATACTTTCTTCATATTATTTCCCCAATTTTAAAGTGCCGCAGGTATAGCATTTTCCGTTATGAACACAGATTGTTCCGCTGCATTCCGGACAGGCCCATCTTGCTGC
>CAZTZL010000090.1:0-9072 GCA_964617625.1 uncultured bacterium | reverse complement strand
GCAACCGGGGCATTTATTTTTTTCTCTCAAATAAGCAATACAAATGCCGCAGTTCATTCCGCAGGGAGCAATCAATTCTTTTCTCATATTTGTTTTTTACCGGCCATTTTTAATTTAGTTTTACTTTGATCCGGATTGTGGGAGTGTGTTATAACATGGAATAAACATGTCATTTCGAACAAAGCGAAGCGGAGAGAGAAATCTGTATAGCCAAATAAATGAAAAAGCAATAAGATTTCTTCTCCCGATGAATCGGGACTCGAAATGACATATTTCTTCATTTTTAAGTATTTTCATATATTCTTAATACCTGGAATGCATATGAAGTATAAAAATATATGATTTTATTCCATCGTACTCGATGTATTCTTTGAATTGCTTTTGATCAGTTTTTTCTTTGCCGTTTGAACATCCGGGACAAAGAAAATACGGTTTCCCCGGTTGCTTTCGATAATAAACGCATGAAGATTCCTGCTTTGATACTTCTCAAAATTCCCAACGACAGCTAATTTCATACTGTAGTTGGAAAATTTCTGAAGGATTTCACCGGCAAGGCCGGTTTTCAAGTCAAAGAAATCCGGAACCATGTTTTTCTCATGAATGATCATGTTCGGGACGCCCTGATAATTTACATCGGCCATCAAATTTAAGGCATCCTGAATCGTGCCGACAATTACTTCATTCGAAACGACTTCTGCTATTTTAATGTTATTGATATTGTGAATGCGCATTTCCATTTTCACCATAGTCTCATGAATAACCAACCTTATAATCGGTTCGGGATTTAATGCCGGAACGGATACTGCTGAAGGATTGAGTTATCCTGATTTTACGTTCCCGGGCAGGCATCTTTAAACTTTATTTCGAATCAGTATCCCGGAGGCGCTTGCCCTCAATTTTGGCAATCTCGCGCATGAGCACGTAGCCCAGCCGGGGCTGCTTTTCCATAAGTCTGCCAAGCGCCGCATTGTCCAATTCGATGAAATCAGATTTTTTAACAAGAATCACATCTGCGCTCGCGGGAAGCGTGTCAAGGAACTCAATCTCGCCAACGAGAAATTGACCTGAAAGTGTGAGAAGGTATTTCCCATTTACCCAAACCTCACCCTCGCCATCCAGAATGACGAACATTTTATCCAGGATTTGACCCTGTTGGATGATGCGTTCCCCTTCTGTGCTCCGCCGCAATGTGGCCGCGGTTTTCAGAGAATCTCTCTCCGCGTCGGTTAACCCGTCGAACAGTTTGACCTGAGATAAAGCTCCGGACAATGTTAATGTTTTCACTTCATCCACAGCAAACAAATTGCTGACCCAAATATCCAGCATGACGACTAGAACTGTACAAATTAACCGTTTTCCTGTTCCAATAATCATGTGTTCATCTCCTTTCAGATGAAATGAATTCGCATTTTACGACTGTTGTTATATGGGCATATTCCTCGGAACGCCCCGAAACCATTCTAAAATTATTGAAAATGGTGTATCCAAATGACAAGTTTCATTTTGCTCAAACCATCCTGCCGACCAATATTCAATTTGCTAATCTTCCGTTCCTGAATTTATTTCAAAATAATTCCAAAAGATTTTAATGTTACTAAATATCCCTCTTTTTCTTCCTTTTTGGTTTGGGTACAGGCAGTTCATTTGCTGTTAATCTGATCAGATTGCTGAGCCAATCCCGGTCGTCAATCTGTTCCTCAATAAGAAAGTACAGCTTTGCTCCAGGGTAGGGAGGGGCTTCGACGACATGATCGATAAAAGATTTTCCGGCTTGAGTCGGTTTGATAAATAATTGATTGTCGCAGATAAGGGCGATCACTTTGGCATTGCTGTAAAGTGCATATTCTCCGAACATCTTTTTATACGTAATTTCACCCGCATTTTCTATTTGATCCACAACGAATTCGACAAAACTCAAATCGGATGCCATTTTGTTCCCTGTTTAATATTTTGTAGACTGTATTCTATAAAATCCGAATTCATTGGACCGGGGCTGTATTTTACGCATCAATAATCTGGTCATTGGGTTATCATGTGGCTTTTTTACTGCTTCTGTAAAAAATAATTTGCATGTTTTCTATGGTCGCCAACCCCTCTTCGATTACCGAATCAATCGATGTAATAAAATTCTGTATTTTTTCTTTTGTGTCCACTATTTCTATGACAATGGGCAGGTCCTGGGACAGTCGCAATACTTTTGCAGTATGCATGTGGCTGTCGGCGCCAAAACCTTCCAAACCTCTCAGGACCGTGGCTCCCGCCATACCGTCAGACCGGGCTTTACGTACAATCCATTCGTAAAGAGGCATATTCTTATACCGGTCGCTTTCTCCGATAAATATCCGTAATAGTTGTCCTTCTTTTGGAAGCATAGAATTTTCCCCTATCGCATTGAAAGAGAATATCCAAAATATACAAAAAATAATCCCAATATAAAATGAATGGATATATTGATTAAAGCGGCACTGATCAGCCGATCTCTCAGTAACATGATCGTTTCGTATCCGAAAGAAGAGAAAGTCGTAAATCCTCCTATTACCCCGATAAACAGAAAAAGACGGGTTTTAGAAGAAAATATATCCATGTTATCCGAACACCCGCCCAGAAAGCCGATGATGAAACATCCAAGCAGATTAACAAAAAGCGTTCCGTAAGGGAAGTTATAATTTTTAAACAGATTTTGAAATATTCCACTGCCAAAATATCGAAAGATCGCGCCGATAAACCCACCCAGGCCGACGATGATAATGTTTATGATGTTGTTCATATTTTTTACGCAATGCCAATATCAACTTACACAGTAATATATTGGAATAAATTTAGAATTTGTTGTTAATATAACAAGATGATTTACGAAAATCCACCCGATTTTGGAAGTTTAAAAATGACGGGATTCGTGCTTTTATACAATTTTTCAAACCCAAAAACCAATGGATAATTGAATTTTAAGCGGGATGTGGTCAGTCCATTATAATGACTCTGTTTTTATATAAATTTTTTCCCTGATACTGAATACATATCCCTTTCCCGTGCCAAAAGTCTTCTGATTCACTTTCTATTAATTGCATATGTAAATGTGGCCGCTCCGAAAAACCCGAATTCCCGATCTTGCCAATCAAATCATTTTGTTTGACGGTTTCCCTTTCTGCAAGTTCAATGCTTCCTTTCTTTAAGTGACCCAGCAGGAAATAATAATTACCATTCCTTATGACTACCGTATTACCGGTATTATAAGGATATTTGCCAGCGAAGGGCTCATTGTCATTAATACCGTTTTCGATTTTTACAACCAGTCCCTCCATCGGACAATATACATTCTCACCGAATATCGGGTATTCTTCATTGTGTTTGGGAAGGAATCTTTTTCTGTCGGCATCGATTTTAACGATATCGGTGGCATAGAGCATGGAATGATTTGTTTTTTTCTTCCTGTGGATGTAAGAATAAAAGTGATAATTCATCAGTCGGCTGATTTTAGAATTACCTCCGTCTGTAACCAGATACTTTCCATTTCTAAGAGGGAACACGATTTCAAGTTTTTCTTTATCATTTTTATAAATGACTATTATGATTTTTATAAAAATGATAATAAGATATGCCTGGATAATAGAAAGGAGAGATAAAAGAAGTATATCGAAATGTACATTTATGGCTGTAAATTCTTTTTGTGCAAATAGAATCAGTAAAACAATCTCAAGTGATAATAAATAGAGTTTCTTAAATTTAAAACCAAAAAATTCCCAATAACCGGAAAAAAACAGTATGCAAAAAACAGTTTGAACAATAGACAAGAGTAAATAAGAAACATTTATAATGGCCAATGGGATGCATATCAGCACAACGGGCAGGATAATGTGGCTTAAAATTAATTTTAAAATAATTCGGTTTCTTTCATTCATATTATTATCAGTTTGTTTTTATTACTTGACCGTTTAATATCAGGTAACTAACCGGATATCTAATTATTTGTACAAGCAGCCATTTCCATTTTCCCGCGCCGTTTATATGGGAAATGGGATGGCATTATCAAGATTCCCCTGTTGCTGACTAATTGCAAATGCTGTTTAAACAGGATTTGAAATAAAACAGAGGTTGCTGGATAATCGACAAATATAACAATATGATTTGTGAAAATCCACCTGATTTTGGGGCAGTGTAATGCTGAAAAATGATCCTTAAAATGCTCCTGTTTTAGCAGTACAAAATTCTCTTGACAATCTGGAAATTAATTTGTATTCTAATTATGAAATGTTCCTTCAGCAAGTTATTTCCGAAATCAACAACACCTTAAATTCTCAAAGAGCCGGATTGAATCTGAATTTTACAAATGAACAGGATAAAGATATTAAATAGTTTTGTGATATTACATAATCCCATACGTATTTGAAAATAGTGATTTCTGTTTTTATTTAACTTTCTTTCATCTAAATGAGGAGGGAACACATGCGAGACAGTCTTCGCCTGCCCTGTATTTTATTATTGGGGCTGCTTATTTTTACCATCCCGCTATGGTCTGGAACAACAGGAAAAATTGCCGGGACAGTAATCGATGAGCAAACCGGTGAGCCCTTGCCAGGTGCCAATGTGATTGTGAAAGGCACTTCTCTTGGAGCAGCTGCAGATATGAATGGCAACTACACGATTCTTCATGTGCCGCCCAGCAGCTACGATATCCAGGTCAGTGTTATTGGTTATGCCAAAATGCTGGTTAGTGATGTGCGCGTCTATATCGACCAGACAGCAAGAGTGGACTTTAATCTTCAAATGGAAGCACTGGAAGGCAAAACAGTCACCGTGGTTGCGAACCGCGCAGTGATCAAGCAAGATGTGGCCACCAGTGTGGTGGCAGTTTCGGATCGGGATGTTGCTGCGCTTCCGGTTTCCAATATTGAGAATGTTATTGGTTTGCAGGCCGGTATTCAAAGCGACCTGGAAATACGCGGCAGCGCTGCGAATAATGCTCTTTTCATGATGGATGGCGTCACACTGCGTGATCCGAGAAATAATCAGCCCATCAGTTCAATTGCGCTCAGCGCCGTAAAAGAAATTTCCATAGAACGAGGCGGCTTTAACGCGGAATACGGACAGGTACAATCCGGTTTGATCAATGTGGTCACCAAAGAAGGAAACAAAAAGGGCTATGCCGGTTCCATTACGACGAAAGTCAGTCCTCCGGCAGCCAAACATTTTGGAATAAGTCCCACAGATCCCGCTTCATACTGGATGCGTCCCTATCTGGACGATGATGTGTGCTGGACCGGCACTTCCAATGGGAAATGGGATACCTATACCAAAAGACAGTATCCGGAATTCGAAGGCTGGAACAAGGTTTCCGAAGATCAATTCAAGAAGGGGGTTTATATTTCTCCCATGGCTGCCCAGCGGATTTTTTTGTATGAAACCCGCGAGCGGGAAATCACAAACGAACCGGATTATGAAATCGATGCCGGTTTCGGCGGGCCAGTGCCTTTTATCAGCGAAAAGATGGGAAATCTTCGCTTTTTTACTTCGTTCCGGAGAAACCGGGAAATGCTTATTTTCCCTTTAACGCGGCCCGATTATGTCGATTATGACTGGACCATGAACATCACATCGGACATCAGTTCTTCCATGAAACTCCGGATATCCGGATTGATCGGAAAGAAATATACGATGGAAGACAACTGGGTCCCGGGCAAATATATGCATATTGCCGAAAACTGGGTATCGGCGATTGAAGATCGCTCGTCACGAATTTTCAGCACCGGCAATTACTGCCTTGCAGATATCGGCCACCGTTCCCTGTCTGCCAAACTGACCCATACTTTAAATCCCAGTACCTTTTATGAAGTCTCTCTGGAACATTTTATGCGGGATTATGATACACGACCGGGAGAAGCCAGAGATACGAAAACCCTTTATGAAATTGTGCCGGGTTATTTTGTGGATGAATTCCCCTTTGGTTATGATCCCAATGCTCCGAATGGCCTGGTGGTCTGGGGCAGCCAGCATGCTGCAAAAGCGCGGGACAATACCAAGGTTTCATCAACCACGTTTAAGGCCGACATGACCAGTCAGATCAATTTCAGCAACCTGATCAAATCCGGAATCGAATTCGTATACAATGATTTGAATTTTGATTATGGTGTGATCGCTTCCCTGACAGGCGGGAAAGACTATGCCTCGCGTGTTCAAATGCGGGTTTTCCCGATACGAGGCGCATTCTACATTCAAGACAAGCTGGAAACCAAAGGTTTTACAATGAATCTCGGGATACGTCTGGATTACAGCAATTCGAATACTTCCTGGTGGAATCCGGATACGTATGAAAGTGATTTCTTTTCATCGAAATACAGTAAAGCAATGGTTTTTGAAATGACTCAATCCGAACCGCAGTGGCAGTTGAGTCCACGGCTTGGGATTTCCCATCCCATTACGGAAAAATCCAAATTGTTTTTCAACTATGGCCATTTCAAACAGATGCCGAAGTATGAGACTTTGTTTGAGGTTTCACGATCCCAAGAAAACACCATGGTGACTTTCGGTGATCCCAATCTGACACTGGCAAGAACCATTTCGTATGAACTGGGTTTTGACCATATTCTGCCGGGTGATATTTTACTGCAGCTTGCGGCATTTTATCACGATATTTCCGACCAGCAGGACACCACCCGGTTTACAGCGGTCAGCGGCGGGTATTATAACAGAATCACAGACAGTCAGTACGAAGATATTCGGGGTTTCGAGCTCACAATCAGAAAAACCGCGGGAAGATGGTGGTCCGGATTTGCCAACTACACCTATCAGGTTTCTTCCAAAGGGCACTTCGGCAGTCAGGAAATGTGGGAAGATCCGTCGGAACAAAAACGGTACGATGAAGCGACTGTCAATTTATATCAGGAACGCCCCATTCCCCGGCCATATGCCAGACTCAATTTGAGTTTTTACACACCGGATGATTTTGGGCCCGTTTTTATCGGACAATCGGTTTTGGGGGGGTGGATGCTCAACACGCTGCTGGATTGGCAGGCTGGTCAGTGGGTGACCTGGGCTCCGAATATGATGACTGTTGAAAATAATCTGAAAGGTGTTCCGTATTTTAATGCCACCCTCAGGTTTACAAAAACGTTTATTATGAATAAATTCAGGCTGCAATTTATCCTGGATATGGAAAATATTTTTAATACGAAGCGGATGTGTTTGATCAACTGGAGCGGCAGCGGTGACCGGGACAATTACATGCAGTCGCTTCATCTTCCGAAAAGCAAAGCCTATAGTAATATCCCCGGCGAAGACCGGTATGGAGATTACAGGGATACGGATGTGGAATTTCAGCCGATCGAATTTCAGGCAAAAATTAATTCGGACGATCCTTCAGTGGCAGGTGTGATCTATTATGAGGGTTCAACCGGACGGTATATGGAAAAAGTTAATGGTCAATGGCTGCCGGTCGATAGCAGACGCATGGTCCAGATACTTCAGGACAAAGCCTATATCGATATGCCGAACAATACGTCCTATACATTCCTGCATCCCAGACAGATCTTCTACGGCTTAAGATTGTCGTTTGATCTTAATTGACACATTTAACGGTGAGGATGGTTTATGAAAAAGCAATATCCATATTTAAAAGGAATACAGGCAAGATTGGCAGTTTTTCTTCTTTTATTTGCTGTGCAATCCGTTTTCAGCCAGGGATTCAGCGGTGAGATCAAATATCTCCGCTTGAATCATCTGCATGCCTATTTTTCGGTGCAGGGCACTGAAGTGGAAACCGGAGGATTTTCGAGAATTCATGATACTTTTTCATGGCCCGGAGAATACGGTTTTCTCCAGTCCACTTTGCGTGCGAGGGCCATCTGGCTGGGATGTGAAAATTTTAACGATCCCGTGGCAGGTAAAAAACTATCCGTTAAAGTGATCGGCGTGGGACCCCGTAATGATACGGACCGGATCAATCAGGTCAAGGAAACCGAATTTAAATTAATCGGCCGGTTCGAACATCCCCTCGTATTTGTCGACAATCAGCTGGCCACGGTCAATACCATCTACGATCCGCTTGATGATCTGGATGAGACACTACTATCAGAACGAATGATCCTTGTAAAGAACCATACTTCTATGGGTGTCACTATCACTAAAAAAGTTTACCAGTTTACACAACAGGATCATGATAATTATTTTGTTTATGATTATGTCTTTAAAAATGACGGGATCATCGATAACACCGAAGAAGTGAAATCACAGCAAACTATCGAAAATTTCTGGGTGCTTTTCCAGACCCGTTATGCATTTTGCGGAGAGTCGGTTCCTGCCGAGAATGAAGGCTGGGGGACGTGGAATTCAACGTGGGGACATAACACAAACCATAATGTGATCGGGCAGGATCCCAATGCAAGTGATTTTATATACCGGGCCACATATGCATGGTATCACCCTGATAATTCCCGATCGGTCACGTATGAAGAAGACTGGGGATGCCCCAATCAATTGGATGATGGTGTGATGGCTGCTGCAAAATATTCGGGATGGATAACGCTTCATGCGGATAAAAGCACAACCAACAGAGAGGATGATCCTTATCAGCCCAAAACCACCACGTATATCGATGCCGATGACCGGATCACACAGTCGCCTTACTCCCAGTACGATGAGTCTTTTATGCGACAGCGCTTCGATGCGATGACAGCAGGGCATCCGGAAAAAACATTTGCGGAACTGGTCGGCGACAACTATGTCCAAAGCGTTGCAAGAAGTGATGGCAACGAAACGCCTACACAGGGGTATGGTCCTTATACGCTAACTTTTGGAGACAGCATTCATCTCGTCATTGCCGAGGGCATTGCGGGACTCAGCCGTGAGAAGAACCGGGAAGTGGGTGGCAAATGGGTTCAGTATTATAAAGGAACGGGCACACCGGAATTAATTCTTCCGGATGGATCCACAACCGGGGATCATAATGCCTATAAGCGGGCCTGGGTTGAAACCGGTATCGATTCGATAATGAAAATGTTCGAACATGCCACGGCCAACTATGCGGCCAACTATAATATTCCATTGCCTCCACCCCCACCGGAGTCATTCACGGTACAG
>CAZTZL010000089.1:0-11852 GCA_964617625.1 uncultured bacterium | reverse complement strand
TGTTTTAATAAAAGGAAGGATCTATTATGATCTCGGATAATTTTAAAATGAATCCGCTGATGAATCGTTTGCATAGCAGTATGCCTAAAATCGGGATACGTCCGGTTATTGACGGCAGAAGAAAAGGGATCAGAGAATCTCTCGAAAATCAGACTATACAAATGGCAAGAACTGCCGCGAAATTTCATCTTGTGGGCGGGGGTTCTCAAAATCAACTGCTTAACCGGTTCACAGCCAATGCAACTGGCCGACGTGTCATTGCCGGACCCGTGGAAGCGACTGCTCTGGGGAATATTCTGATACAGGCCATCAGCAAAGGACGGATTCCTTCGATTCAGGAGGGACGCCGGTTGATCGGAGACGCGTTTTCTGTCAAACAGTTTAAACCGCAGAATCAGAATACCTGGAATGAGCAGTATCACAAGATCCTGGCGATTTTAAACTGATGCAGGATTATAGGTTAACCTGAATTCGTGACTTAATAACAGAAAGGTGTATGATCATGAAAGCAACTAATTCGAATACCGCAGTTCCTGGAAAAAGCCGGAAACAAGGTCTCGTTCCTCCGGAAATTCTCTGGCCGTTTATTCTTTTAACCAGTCTTTTTGCCTGGTGGGGTCTGGCGAATAACATGACCGACACACTGTTAGCCGCATTCAAGCGAATCATGAGCATGTCCGATTCCAAAACGGCACTGATTCAGGTTGTCTGTTACGGCGCCGGCTACGGTTTGCTTGCGATTCCTGCAGCCATCTACATTAAGAAATTTACATACAAGTCCGGAGTGCTTCTTGGTCTGGGTTTATATGCTGTCGGCGCTGTATTGTTTTTTCCAGCAAAGCTGACAGCGAATTACTATTATTTCCTGGGAGCCATATGGATTCTGTTCGGCGGATTGTCGATTCTGGAAACGGCAGCCAATCCCTATATTATTACGATGGGGCCCGAGGAAACCGGAACCAGACGTCTGAATCTGGCACAGTCTTTCAATCCGATTGGTTCCATCATGGGGGTCGTTGTCAGTAAGCTTTTTATCCTTTCCAAATTGAACACGGCCAGTGCACAGGAAAGAGCAGCGATGGGCACACAGAAATTACAGACGATTCAAACCGGTGAACTGAATGCGGTAACCATGACCTATGTGGCAGTCGGACTGATTCTGGTAGTCACCTGGATTCTCATTGCCACGAATAAAAGCATGCCCAAATCATCGGAAGCCGGCGGACCTCTCAATCTTGGACCCACTTTCAAACGGCTGATTCGAAACCGGCATTATATGTGGGGTGTGGTGGCGCAGTTTTTTTATGTGGGCGCACAGATCGGTGTCTGGTCCTTTACGATTCGCTATGTCATGCAGGAGTTGAGACTGGAGCAAATCGCGCTTCCGGCAGGTAAAACCCCGGAGGACATGGCTGCAACCTACTATATGGCCGCACTGATCCTGTTTACCATTTCCCGGTTCGTGTGCACCTGGCTGATGCGTTATATCACGCCTGCCAATCTCCTCACAGGATTATCCGGTATTGCCATGGGACTGACATTGGCCGTTATATACATCGGCGGACGGATTGGTGTGTATGCGCTGGTTGGTATTTCGGGCTGTATGTCGCTTATGTTTCCCACGATTTTCGGACTGGCATGCCGGGGTCTGGGGGAAGATACCAAACTGGGCGGGTCGGGATTAATCATGGCCATTTTAGGCGGCGCGGTCTTAACCCAATTTCAGGGGATTGTATCCGATACCGTGCACAGCATTAATCTGGCGTACTGGGTTCCGCTGATCGCTTTTGCAGTCATTCTTTATTACGGCGCTGTTGCATGCCGTAAGGATTTGCCAGCTTCAGCCAAAGTGTGATTTTGTTACTGTATCGATTCAGAACTGCTTAAGATGATTCTTGAAAAAATCTCGATTCAATAAATCGGGAGTTGAAAATAATGAAAAAAATGTTTTTACTCTGTTTGCTCAGTCAAGTTTTTATTCTGAACTTGTCGGCGCAAAGCAATACATTGCTGAAACTATGGTACAATCAGCCCGCCAAACAATGGGTCGAGGCGTTGCCTGTCGGTAATGGCCGCCTGGGCGCCATGGTTTTCGGAGATCCTTCACAGGAAAAAATTCAGCTCAATGAAAATACAGTTTGGGCCGGACAGCCGAACTGCAATGACAATCCCGATGCCAGGGAAGCGCTGCCGGAAGTCAGGCAGCTGATTTTTAATGGTAAGTACAGAGAGGCACAGGATCTGGTGAATCAGAAAATAATCACCAGGACATCCCATGGCATGCCTTATCAAACCGTTGGGAATCTGGAGCTTTCGTTCCCCGGACATGAAAATTTCACAAATTATTACCGTGAACTGAATATTGAAACTGCGTTAGCTCACTCCCGCTACGATGTCGATGGAGTGACCTACCAACGCGAAGTCTTCGCTTCATTTCCGGACCAGGTTATCATTCTTCGAATGACGGCCAGCGAACCGGGAAAAATCCGATTTACAACCACGATGAACCGTCCGGCACCGGTTGATGTATCTGCCGAAGGCAATGATCAACTCATCATGTCCGGAGTGACTGGAGATTGCGATGGCGTGAAAGGGGCTGTTCAATTTCAGGCGCGGATCAAAATAGAAACCGATGGCGGATCAGTCTCGTCAACCGACACCAGTTTAACGGTGAACCATGCGGATGATGCAATTCTCTATATCTCGATGGCTTCAAGTTTCAATAATTATCACGATATCAGCGCCAATGCCGGAGAAAGAGCAGAATTATATCTTGAAAACGCTTTAAAAAAGGAGGTGCAGCAAGCTCTTAAAGACCATATTGCAGATTACCGGCACTATTTTAACAGAGTCCGCCTTGATCTGGGCGTAACCGATGTTGTAAAAAATCCAACCGATGTCCGTATTGATCAATTTGCTAAAGGTGATGATCCGCAATTGGTCGCACTCTGTTTTCAGTTTGGCCGGTATCTGCTGATTTCCTCCTCGCGGCCCGGCGGGCAGCCTGCCAATCTTCAGGGGATCTGGAACGACCAGCTTTATCCGCCATGGGACAGTAAATATACAATCAATATAAACACAGAAATGAACTATTGGCCATCCGAACCGACCAACCTCAGTGAGATGAATGAACCCCTGATCCAAATGCTGCATGAACTTTCGCAGTCAGGCAGACAAACAGCAAAAGACATGTATGGCGCAGAAGGATGGGTGGTTCATCACAATACGGATATCTGGCGGATGAACGGACCCGTGGACGGATCATTCTGGGGTATGTGGCCCATGGGGGGCGCCTGGCTCTGTCAGCATTTGTGGGAAAAATATGAATTCAATGGTGATACAGAATATCTTCAATCAGTATACCCGGTAATGAAAAGCGCGGTTGAATTTTATCTGAGTTTTTTGGTTGAAGAACCGCAGCATCACTGGCTGGTGGTTTGTCCATCGGTTTCTCCGGAAAATGCTCCCGGCGTTCATCCTGGAGTTTCGATCGCGGCGGGGACGACCATGGATAATCAATTACTTTTTGATCTTTTCACCAAGACAGTACAATCCGCAGAAATTTTAAAGACAGATAAAGAATTCGTGAAAAAAGTCAAAGAGACATTGAAGCGGCTGCCTCCGATGCAGATTGGAAAATGGGGACAGCTGCAGGAATGGATGGAGGATTGGGACAATCCGGACGACCACCACCGCCATGTGTCCCATTTGTACGGCCTGTTCCCATCCAATCAGATATCTCCGTATCGGACGCCTGAATTATTTTCTGCAGCGAAAACATCCTTGTTAGCGCGAGGCGATGAATCGACTGGCTGGTCGATGGGATGGAAAGTGAATTTGTGGGCGCGTCTACTCGATGGAAATCATGCTTTGAAACTCATTACCGACCAACTAACACCTTCTATCCGACCCAATGGAAGACAAAGAGGCGGTACTTATCCCAATCTTTTTGATGCGCATCCTCCTTTTCAAATTGACGGGAATTTTGGTTTTACTGCCGGCATTGCTGAAATGCTCATGCAAAGTTACGACGGCTGCATTCATGTGCTCCCCGCTCTCCCCGATGTTTGGAAAAACGGGAGCATCAAGGGGCTTCGTGCCCGCGGTGGATTTGAAATAAAAAATATGGAATGGGAAAACGGTGAAATCTCAAAGCTGGTTATTCAATCAAACCTTGGCGGCAACTGCCGCATCCGTGCCCATTCTTCCATCCGGGCGGAAGGAGGCGTATTGTTCAAACCAGCACGGAAGGCGAACCCGAATCCATTCTATCAGATGCCCGGGATCAAAAAACCGCTGATATCGGAAAAAGCAAGACTGAATCAAGTCGATATGAAGGAGAGCTTTATCTACGATCTGGTAACGGAAGCGGGAAAGAGCTACACACTGATCGCCGTCGGCTGCGATCACGAATAACCATAAAACCGAGGTGTGAAAATGTTTTCTTTATCTATCTCAAAAACTGCAGTCACGGGAATCATTATTCTCCTGGTTTCGTTTACCGTGTCAACTGGCATTGCTCAGACGCCGATTCTGGAGAATAAGGCTCAGGACAAAGCACGCAAGGACTTTCCTGAAAAACTCTCTGAGGATACCGGGACCCGTATGCAGTGGTGGCGTGAAGCGCGTTTCGGCATGTTCATCCACTGGGGCGTGTACGCGGTTCCCGCCCGGGGTGAATGGGTAATGAACATCGAGAAAATTCCGATCCCGGAGTATGAGAAATTCCCGCCGCAGTTCAATCCTGTGAAGTTCAATGCGGACGAGTGGGTAAAGCTCGCAAAAGAAGCGGGCATGAAGTACATCGTGATCACTTCGAAGCACCACGACGGTTTCTGCATGTGGGACTCTAAGATCACGGGCTACGACATCATCGACGCCACGCCGTTCAAACGGGATGTGCTCAAAGAACTCGCGGATGCCTGCCGGAAAGAGGGCATTCGATTCTGTCTCTATCATTCGATCATGGACTGGCATCATCCGGAAGCGACGGGCGCGGCCTTCCCGAAATATCGGGAGGAGGTTCTTAAACCGCAGCTCAAAGAGCTGCTGACCAATTACGGCAAACTCGGCGTTCTCTGGTTCGATGGCGAGTGGATTCCGGAGTGGTCGGATGCGCAGGGCTGGGATCTTTACAACTACGTCCGCAGTTTACAGCCGGAGATCATTATCAACAACCGTGTGGGCGCCAGCCGGGCCGGCATGCAGGGCATGAGCGACGGTGTCAATGCTCCGGGTGACTTCGGCACGCCGGAACAGGAAATCCCGCCGAGCGGGCTCGAAGGGGTCGACTGGGAATCGTGCATGACGATGAATGACAATTGGGGGTACGCGGTGAATGATCACAACTGGAAAACGCCGGAGCAGTTGATCCACAACCTGGTTGACATCGCATCAAAAGGAGGCAACTATCTGCTCAATGTCGGCCCCACCGCGGAAGGCATTATCCCGGATGAGAGCGTTCAAACTCTCAAAGATATCGGCCGCTGGATGAAGGTGAACGGCGAATCCATCTACGTAACGCAGAGTTCTCCGTTCCATTCGACACCATGGGGGAGATGTACGCAGAAGGTTCTGCCGGGTGGGCGCACAGTACTTTACCTGCACGTTTTCGATTGGCCGGAGGATGGAAAGCTTGTTGTGGACGGCCTGGGGAATGATCCCCGGACTGCCTACCTGCTCTCGCATCCTGATAAGAAACTGCCGGTCGCGCGTAAAAAAACGGCGATTATTATATCCGTGCCGCATGAACCGGCTGATTCGGCTGATGCAGTGATTGTGCTTGAATTCAGGAAGAAGCCGATCGTGTATCAGCCTCCGAAGATCATCGCTCCCACGGATAGCTTCGTGGATTCATTGAACGTCGATATCGATGTCCCTTCGCCGGATCTCGAAGTGCGCTACACACTCGACGGTACGGCTCCTGCGAAGAAGTCGTCTCGTTATATCAGGACTGTCCAGCTGACAGAATCGGCAACCTTCAAAGCGCAGACATTCCGATCCGGCACACCGGTGAGTGCCGTTGTCGAGCGAAAATTCCAAAAAGTAATGCCTCAGTCTGCGGTGCAGACTCACAACCTTGCAGATGGGCTCGAGTACGAATACTACGAAGGCAACTGGGATGCGCTTCCCGATTTTGACTCCCTTCAACCGGCGGCCAGGGGTGCGGCATCCGTTGTTGATGTGAGTTTGTCGCCCCGTGAAGATGAATTTGGCCTGCGCTTCAGCGGATATATCATGATCCCGAAGGACGACGTGTACCGGTTTGCTCTCGGCTCGGACGATGGTACCAGGCTTGCCATTGACGGACGGGAAGTGATTGACAACGATGGACTGCATGGGATGGTAATCAAGAGCGCGGACGTGGCTTTGGCTGCCGGCGCGCACCCAATTGTCATCACCTTTTTTGAAAAGGGCGGCGGACAGCAGCTGCTCTTCCGGTTTGCGAGAGCGGGGGAACTGCTGAAAGAAGCGGAATCCATGGATCTCAAGCATGAATCTACGCGTTGATGTTAATGTTTTTATCAGCGCGGCATCTGCCTGATCCTGTCCCTGCAATGATGATTATGATGATATTAAAGAGGAAAATAGAAAGGTATTCGGTATTCATTATGGAACTTATAGATTATTATCCCGGAAAATCACGACGATCTGTCTGGAGAATGGGCGCATCGATTTTAAGCCTCCTTGTACTGGTTGCCTGTTCCCGGAAACCGTCGAACGATAAAATTTTAGCCGTCGTGGGGGACCGGGTCATTACGGCGGATGAATTCATGCGGCGGGCCGAATATACAATCCGCCCTCCCTACTGCAAGCAGAATTCAAACATCGATAAGCAGATCATCCTCAATTCGATCATTGCGGAGAAATTGTACGCTTTTGAGGCGGGCAATGACAACCCGCTGTCACGTAATAAGACATTTAAGGCATACATTCGCGGAAGAAAAGAACAATTCATGCGGCAAATTTTATTCTCTGAAATCGCCCGGAAAAGAATCAAACCGGATACTTCAGAACTGAACAAACGATATCGAGTGGCCGGCAGAGAGTATCGTATGGCGTATTGTTCGATCGGCAGGGACGCTGCGCAATTTGCCGAGGAACAGAAAACGAAATCCCTACAAACTGATTTTTTCGAGGCTGTGTACAGGAAAGCGGGCGGAATAGGACCCGCACCGGAGAGGGCCGTATCGTGGCAGTCCAAGGAAAGTCAGGCTGTTCACCGAGCCTTGTTTTCCCAACCTTTGGTCAAAGACCAGGTGGTCGGACCGATCCAGATCGATGCGGATCAGTTCATGATGTTGAAAGTGCTCGGTTGGATTAACCGGCCGGCCGTTACCGATTCTGACATCCAGTTAAGAAACGACGAGGTGTACGAAGATTGGGAACGAGAAAAGGCGGAAGCCGTCTGGGACAACTATGTCCTCGATCTCATGAAAAACAAGCGATTGGATTTCAACCGGAACACGTTTGTGAAAATGGCCGGACTGTTTCGGCCTCTATATATGCGGTCCAATCAGAAAACCATGCCTTTCATGAATCCCGGGGAGGTTCAAGAAACACCGCTGTCCGTGATCGATTCCGTCGGCGCCGAACTAAACAAGCAGAACCTTGAAAGTCAACCTTTTTTTACTTTCGATAAAAAGACTTGGACTGTGGCGGATTTCATGAAGATTTATGCGTCGCATCCCCTAATCTTTCGAAAAAGCAAGTTTAGCAGCAGCGAGTTTCCGGAACAGTTCAAATTCGCGGTTGCGGATTGCATGAGGGATCACGTCATCAATCAGGAAGCTTATGATAAGGAGCTCGATCAATCTCCTTCCGTACAAGCATATACCTTTATGTGGCAGGATGCCCTGATTGCAAAGTATCAGCAATATACTTATTTACGAAGCAAAACTCCGGATAAATTATCCGCTTCCAATATCGGCCGCATCCTCGACAATTACCTGAATCCCTATTCCGACAGCCTGTTTTCGAAGTACAGTGAAAAAATCCGCATCAACATTCCCGTTTTTGAGGATATCAAATTGACCCGCATCGACATGGTTGCGTTGAACCAGAATGTTCCTTACCTCGAAACGGTTCCTCCTTTTCCAATCTTGACCAACAAAATCCGTTTCAATTACGGGAAGAAGCTGGAATAGAAAAACGCATCGTCAACAGCGGCGGGAAGGGTATTGAGCGCTATAAAATAAGCTGTTTGGCACGACTCCCTGATCGAGTCAGGGACAAGCTTCGGGCCGTGTTTGCCCGATCCCGGGAGTTGCTGAGAACTCCGGCGTCAGCGAAACGATTTTCCGGCTGGACCGGTTCTTTGGGGACAGTCCTTTCCCCGTATCCAATATATGTCCGGTTCATTTAAAAATATCATTTCTTCTGCTGATTCTTTTCCATTTAATCAATTTTTTCTTGATTAAATAGATGTTTTATGGTATCATTCAAACAGTTGTTCTGTCTTTAAACCGGACCGGACAGACAATCACATTTCAAATCGGGATAAGCCGTGCCAGACCATACACCGCTGGATTCGCTTCTGCGAATTGACGAAGTCAGAACCATTGAACGCATCAGGATCCACCTGAGGAACAAACTGAAAGAGCAGAATACCGACGCCATTCTGCTCGGTCTGAGCGGGGGAATCGATTCCTGTCTCCTGTCCGCCATCGCCGTACAGGCGGTTGGGAAAGGTTCTGTACGTGCAGCTTATCTGTATGATCAACACAGTGCTCCCGAACTTCGACGGAATGCCCGGCTGATATCGGACTGGCTCGGGATCGATCTGAAAGAAAAGTCGATTGAACCGATTATGCGCGAGAAGGGCGTCTATTCGTCTGTTTATATGAGGGCAACCTCTTTTTCAGGATCATTCAACCGGTTTCTTCACGAACTCTATCGGCGGGTGCGGGGGGAGTCCCCTTACATTTCCTCGCTGCGCAAATGTGGTGCCTATGCATCCAGTAAAAACGGGCATAGCCCTGAAACTCAGAAAATGGGCAGTCCGCTTCAGGCCGGATTTAATGCAAGGCACATTTACCGCCGCCGGTTTCTTGAAGCCGAAGCCGGGGAAAGGAACTGTTATTTGCCGGGAGCGGCCAACCGGACAGAATGGCTGACAGGATGGTTTATCAGCGGCGGGGTGGACGATTTCCCCGATCAGCCGCTGATCGGTCTGTACAAGACACAGATCCGCCAGCTTGCGGCGTTTCTGAAAATTCCGGATTCGGTGCTGACAGCCGTTCCCTCGCCGGACATGATGAAGGGAATTACAGACGAGTTCGCTTTAGGCGTGAGCTATAACCGCATCGATGCGGTGCTCGACTTTTTAGAGGGCGGCCTGGCCAAGGAGGCCATCATGCGGGCCGGGATTACGGAAAAGGAGATACGCCGCGTCGAAAAATTGAAGCGCTTTTCTGCCTGGAAAAGAAGGCCGCTGCATGCGCCGCCTCCTGCGGACGGAGGGCACTCGGGAGGGCTCCGAATACTGCGGGTATCCGGTTAACAAAAAAGCTATACCCGATTAACGTCCAAACCACCCAAAACATATTTTTTTTTAACTTTCCATCTTATGTGCAGGGCAGTCCGGTGTGCCGCCTGTTTCATAAGAATGGTTCCCCCTGCCGCATTTTTTCCCTCTTGGTTTAAAAATGATGATTCCGGGTATCCTGATCACCGCTGTTTAAAATTGAGAAGCGGTTTCCTGGTGTCAATCCAAGACCAGTCCGCTCTGAAGATCGGAATCGGGATAGAGAAGGCCGCTTTTTCATGAAAAATTGTATTGCCTAATATATTAAATAAATTAATAAAGGAATTAATAAAGTTAAATATTCTTGACTTTTTATTGAAACTTATTTATATTATTAACCGTATCCATTAATAAGAAATCGGAGAGGAAAATCATGAAACAATCCTGGCATACATTGTCCCAGATGGTCAAGGGCGAAGAGATTGTGATCGAGCGGGTCCGTGTGACCCGCACCAACACGGCAATCGAAGGGGAGTTCGACCTGCCCCCGCTGTCGCGGTTGACCGAGGAGGACCAGATGTTCGCGGCGGCCTTTATCCGGTGCCACGGTTCGATCAAGGAGATGGAGACGCTTTTCGGGGTCAGCTATCCAACCATCAAAAGCCGGCTCAACCGCATCGGGGAGCAGTTTGATTTTGTCGAGATCAATCCCCCGGTCAAGGGGGATGACATTTTGACCCGGCTCGAGAAGGGGGAAATCAGTGTGGCGGAAGCAGAGAAATTGTTAAAGGAGGGGACATGATACCGATGTGGATGAAATTGAGATTTCCATCAAAAGAGAAGAGGCCGGTTATCCTCTATGTCCCCCTGTTTCTGGTTTGGATTCTGCTTCTGGTCCTGTTTGTTCTGATTCTGCCGATCTGGCTGATCGCGTCTGCGATTGCCTGCGCGCTCGGATTCGGCCGGACCGGACTGGCCCTGATCCCGCTGATTGTAAGTACGCTCTGGCAACTCAAGGGACTGGAAGTGGATGTTGGGTCCCGTGATCGAATGATAACCATGAAATGGCTGTAAAGGAGAACGTGATGAGCAACGAAAAAAAACGCATCCTCGAGATGCTGTCTAAAAAGAAGATTACCATCGATGAGGCCGAACGCCTTCTGACAGCTCTGGGCGGTTCACCTGGCGCCGGAACCGAACCGTCGGGAAAGGCCCATCCGAAATACCTCCGGGTCCAGGTGGAGCCGGTAGGACCCCAATCAGAGGGGGACCGTGTGAACATCCGCGTGCCCATGAACCTGATCCGGGCCGGATTAAAGTGGGTGAGTTTTATTCCCAAAGAGGTACAGGGCAAGATGAAGACCGCTTTTATAGAGAAGGGGATTGATGTGGATTTCAATAAGCTCAAGGCCGAAGACCTCGAAGAGCTCGTCCGCAACCTGAACGATTTGCAGGTCGAAGTGGATGGCCGCGACAAGGTGCGGATTTTCTGCGAGTGATTGGAACCGGATATTCTTCAATCCGTTTTTCCGCCCGGATCCGATGAAAAACGTCCGCCTCCCCATGAGAATTTGGGCGATCTGTATCAAAGACCGGGAATAACACTGAATCCGCCGGAAATCCTGAAGCGGTTCTGCATCAGTTCCGCTGTGTTCTGAATTAGAGACCCCGCAGGTCGTTGGCTTGCGGGGTTTTTCACAGTAAAAAAAATTCTTGTATTTTCAATCCAGTCTGCTATCTTATATTTATTACATCAACCGGTTTATCTTCATCCTGTAAATTGATATACATAACGGCTTGAGCCGATGAAATCCGTAGAATCTAAAACACATGGATCGTCCTTTTTTTTATGCCTGGCAGATCTTCAGGGCCTGTCCGGTTTGCTGTTTGTGAGCTGATGGATGATACCGATTAAAAATATTCTTTTGGAAGGACAGCCCGGTTCCGGGAAAACCACGCTGATCCAAAAGATGATTCAGCGGCTGTCCCATCTGAAATTGGGCGGATTCACGACCGAAGAAATCCGGGAATCGGGCGAACGAAAAGGATTCCGTATCCGCACGCTGGACGGCGGAGAAGGAATTCTCGCCCACATCGATTGGACGCAAGGGCCGCGCGTGGGCAAATATAAGGTGGATGTGCAAACCTTCGAGGAACTGGTGATTCCCTGTATGAAGCAGTCTGTCCAGGAGGCGGATGTGATCTTTATCGACGAGATCGGGAAAATGGAGCTTTATTCCGAAAAATTCCGGTGGGCCGTCATGGCCTGCCTGATGAGCGATGTCCCTGTGATTGCTTCGATCATGAATCAGCCGCACCCTGTTGCCGATCAGATCCGGATGCGGCCGGACGTGAAGCGGATCATTGTGACGCGGGAGGCGCAGGG
>CAZTZL010000088.1:0-12031 GCA_964617625.1 uncultured bacterium | reverse complement strand
CGGATGTGGCCGTCGCCGAGGACGATCCACTTATAAGTTGTGAGCTCTTCCAGGCCCATGGGGCCGCGTGCGTGGAGTTTATCCGTGGAAATGCCTATTTCCGCTCCCAAACCGTAAATACCGCCGTCTGAGAGCCTCGTAGAGGCATTCACCATGACCGAAGCGCTGTCCACGCGATTGACGAACGCATTGGCGGTCTGAATATCCTTTGTCACAATCGCATCGGTGTGGGCGGAACCGTATGTATTAATATGAGCAATCGCTTCATCGAGGCCGGAAACGACTCTCACGGCTAAAATCAAATCCAGAAATTCGGCGTAGTAATCTTCCTCGGTCACCGGTTTCACATGCTCGGAATCGAAAGAACGGGTTTTTTCGCAACCGCGGATCTCGACGCCTTTTTCCATAAGTTGAGTCAGAACTTTCGGGAGAAAGCCGGAAGCGATTTTTTCATCCACAAGCAGGGTCTCCATGGAATTGCACACAGCGGGCCGCTGCACCTTGGCGTTCACGGCAATTTCAAGCGCCATACCGGGATCGGCCTGTTCGTGCACATACACGTGGCAGACGCCCTTGTAATGCTTCAGCACGGGAATGCGTGATTTTTCCACCACGCTCCGGATCAGGCTTTCCCCGCCGCGGGGAATAATCAGAGAAACGAAATCATCCTGAACGAGCAGTTCATCCACGGCTTGCCGGTCCGTGGATTCGATATAGGCGATGAGGTTCGGATTGATCTTGTGTTTTTCGAGCGCGGTTTTTAGAATTTTAACGAGCGCCATGTTGGTGTGAAACGCGCTGCTGCCGCCGCGAAGAATCACACTGTTTCCTGCTTTCAGGCAGAGAATGGCCGCTTCGATCGTCACGTTCGGCCGGGCTTCGTAGATAATACCGATCACCCCGATGGGGACGCGCATGCGTCCCACCTTGAATCCCTGGGGCCGCATGACCATGTCCGTGATTTTGCCGACGGGATCATTCAGCGCGGCCACCTCTTCGCAGGAAGTGATCATGCCCTGGATGCGTTTATCATTCAATGCAAGGCGGTCCAGAAAGGCTTTGGTCAGGCCGGCCTTTTCTCCGGCTTTCAGGTCCTTTTCATTTTCCCTGATCAACTTGGATGCGTTGGCCCGAATTTCCTGCGCAATGCTGCCGAGAACTTCATTTTTTAATTGCGTGGTTCCTGTCCGCAGAAATTCCTGAAAAGCCTGATGGGCCTGTTTGGCCTGTTCCCGAATGGCCGACATGGTTGATTCCTCCTCAGAGTATAATCAAATCGTCCCGGTGGACAACCTCGTTTCCGCTTTCTCTGCCGAGAATGGAAGCGATTTCATCGGTTCGATGTCCTTTGATTTTCTCGATTTCGTCATTTGAAAATTTGGTAATGCCCTTGGCAATCATTTCATTGTCTGTGTTGAAAATACCGATGATGCTTCCCTGGCTGAACTGCTCTTCGGTTTGTACAACACCGCCGGGAAGCAGGCTTTTTAACTGATTGACGAGCGCATTCTCGGCGCCCTTGTCCACGATGATCCTGCCGCGGATCTTTTGATTGAAAAAGATCCATTTTTTCCGCTTTTTCGAAATGGATTTTTCCGGTTTGATGAAGGTGCCGACATTTTCGCCTTCAAGAATATTTCCGAGCCGGGGATCTTGCCCGCTGGTGATCACCACGCCGGTGCCGCACTGCGCGGAAAGCTGGGCAGCCCTCAGCTTGGATTTCATGCCGCCCACGGAAAGCGGATCGTGTTTGTCTTCGATGAGATTGAACGTATCATTGCCGATCTTTTCGATCAGCGGAATGATTTTGGCGTCCGGATATTTGTGCGGATTTCTGTCAAACACGCCGTCGGTGTCCGTAAAGAGAATCAGCAGATCGGCTTCCATGAGATTGGCCGTCAGTGCGGAAAGAATATCGTTGTCGCCGAATTTGAGCTCTTCAACGGACACGCTGTCATTTTCATTGACGATGGGAATGGCCTTGTAATCCAACAGGGTTTTGAGGCATTCCCGGGCATAAAGAAAACGCTGCCGGTTTTCAATAATGTCATAGGTCAGTAAAATCTGGCCGACACGGATATCGAACTGATTGAAAAGCTGGGTCCACCGTTCCATCAGGAGGCACTGTCCGACCGATGCCAGAGCCTGAATACGGTTCAGAGCAGTGGGGCGTTGATCCAGGCCGAAACGGTTCATACCGAAACCGACGGCGCCTGAAGTCACAATGGTGAACTCGTATCCTTTTTCGCGGAAGAAAGCAATTTCTTCAACCATCTGCATGATGCGGTTTTTGTTGATATCCTGATAATGGGTCAAAAGCACTTTGGTACCCAGTTTCAGAACGATCTTTCTCGATTTCCGGATATATGTATCTCGATAAAGTTTGTTTAAAGGCGTCATTTGAATTTCCGAAATAACTGCATTTCATTGAACGAGGTATAATTACAGAAAATTATTTGTAAATGTCAAGGAATAATTGGCAGTATAGTTATTCGAGAGAATAAATATTTACACAATGGATATTTCTTGGAAACAGCCAGAATGAGAAAAGGGCCGCCTTTTCAAGAATTGTCTTGAATTAGCGGTTTAATTTAAATAAATTGTTTTTCGAATATTTTAATAAATAACCAGGGGCAATGACAGATGACGCTGCTCACACCCGAAAAACTGAAATCCTTTCAACCCAAACATAAATTTCTCATCGGCATCGATTCGGACGGATGTGTTTTCGACTCAATGGAGATCAAGCATAAGGAGTGTTTCTGCCCCGCATTTATCAACCATTTCGGTCTTCAGGCCGTGTCCAGGTACGCCAGGGAAGTGTGGGAGTTTGTCAACCTTTATTCCACGACACGTGGTTTCAACCGCTTTAAAACGGTCATACGGTCGCTGGACCTTTTGGCTGAACGGCCTGAAGTTCAGATCAGAAAAGTCGAAATACCGAAATTGAATGGACTGAGGGAATGGGTGAAACGGGAGACCAGGTTGGGCAATCCGGCTCTCGAATCGGAAATCGAACGAAATCCCGATCCGGAACTGAAACGGGTGCTTGCCTGGTCTTTGGATGTGAATGCGGCTGTCCGAAAAATCGTTCACAATCTCCCGCCGTTTCCTAATGTCAGGGAATCTCTGGAAAAATTGAAAACCAATACGGATATCATTGTCGTGTCCCAGACGCCAGGTGAGGCTTTGATCCGTGAATGGCAGGAAAACAGAATTGATTCTTTTGCAGAACTGATTTGTGGTCAGGAACTGGGAACCAAAGCCGAACATCTGCAGATGGTTGCCGGAGGCAAATATCGGAAAGAAAATGTGCTGATGGTCGGGGATGCTCCCGGCGATCTGAAGGCTGCGCGGGCCAATGAGGCCCTGTTTTATCCGGTCAATCCGGGAAAAGAGGAGGCTTCCTGGGATCGGTTTTTCAATGAGGTTGTCGACCATTTTTTTAATGGAACCTATGCAGGTGCGTTTGAAAGAGAACGGATCGAGGAGTTTCAATCCGTGCTGCCGGAAGAACCGCCGTGGCTGATACGAATCGGAGAAGAATGTTTTTAGATTTATGTAATTTCGAGAGCAACTTTTGAAATTCCAAATGACAAAATCCAAAATTAAAATAAAGCTCAAATGTCAAAAATAAAAAGTGTTCATTTGAATTTTGTGATTTGACATTTATTTGTCATTTGGATTTTGGTATTTGATATTTTTGCCAAACAAATGGGAATTTACAAATTAGTATATCAAGGGAGTTTTAGTTAAAGGATATTCATCCTAAAAATATCATAGGAGATTTAAATGTCTGTAATCGAAGTCAAGCCGGATATATACTGGATCGGAGTGAATGATCGGACCACCGATCTTTTCGAGGGGATGTGGCCCATTGCCAATGAAGGGGTTTCCTACAACGCCTATTTGATTCGCGACGAGAAAAACACCATTATCGATCTGGCCAAAGCCTTTAAAACAGATGAATTCTTCGATCAGATCAGCGAGATCATCGAACCCTCGCAACTGGATTATGTGGTCATTAATCACATGGAGCCTGACCACAGCGGGATCATCCGCATGCTGAGAAAAGTGGCTCCTGATGTGACGATCCTGTGTTCGGACAAAACCGTCGAAATGCTGAAAAACTATTACGGCATTACGGAAAATATCCGGGTTGTTCAGGATGGAGAAACGATCTCGCTGGGGAAGAAGACGCTACAATTTTTTTACGCCCCGTATGTGCACTGGCCGGAGACCATGGTTACCTATGAGACGAATAGCCGTGTTCTCTTTTCCTGTGATGCGTTTGGGAGTTACGGAGCGCTGCGAGGCGCCATCTTTGACGATGAATGCACCAATCCGGAATTTTATGAGAGAGAAACCCTTCGGTATTACGTAAATATAGTGGCCAAATTCAGTACACCGGTTATCAAAGCGATTCAAAAACTGGCAGCTTTAAAGATGGATGTGGTTGCACCTTCGCACGGGCTGATCTGGCGAAGCCATCCGGAACATATTGTACAGCTGTATCAGAGATGGGCGGGATATGCCAAGGGGAACAATGAAGCCGGTATCACAATGCTTTATGGTTCGATGTACGGGAACACGGAAAAAATGATGAATGCGGTTGCCCAGGGAATTTCAAATACGGGTATCGATCTTGAAATTTTTGACGTGGCAAGAATACATGTGAGTTACATTCTTCCCTCCCTGTGGATTCGTTCGGGTGTGATGATTGGTGCGCCGACATATGAAGTCTCATTATTTCCGCCCATGGCACAGGTTCTTGAAATGGCTGTAGTTAAGCGGATCGTGAACAAGAAAGCGGCCATGTTTGGAAGTTTTGGGTGGAGCGGGGGAGCGGTTAAAAAGTGTAAAAGCATTGTCGAATCTTTGAAATGGGACTGGATGGACACATTCGAATTTCAGGGAGGGCCGGAAAAGGCGGATTTAAAAAAAGGAGAACAATTCGGACATCAATTTGCAGAACTTGTTAAAAGTTCTGTCGGGGATTAAATCTTTTCATACAATGAATGCAGAAAAATTATATAAACATCCGATCCGTTGGAAAATCATCCTGTCTTTGGCGGTTGTTGTTCCGCTCGGTTTTGCTACCAAATTTTATTCCGGACCGGCATGGTTTTGGGTACAGAATTCTCTGAGCGGCGTGTTCTATGAAATTTTTTGGTGTCTGGTGATTTGTTTTTTTATGATAAAAACGGCCGTATGGAAAATCGTATTGGGAGTTTTTATCGGAACATCAGCGCTCGAATTTTTGCAGCTGGTCCATCCGAAAATACTTGAAACAGTCCGTTCTCATTTTATTGGGAGAACGCTCATCGGAACCCGGTTTACCTGGCTGGATTTTCCGTATTATCTGATCGGATGTTTGATAGGATGGCTCTGGATCGATCAAATTCGAAAATCAGTCAAATCGTGAACATTTTTAACTTTATAATGTATAATATATCAAGAAGTTCATTTGATAACTGATCGGAAGTTGTGATCAAAAGAATATAACTTTTTTTCGGAGGTGCAGTAATGGCAAAACTTTGGGAAGATATTAAAAAGACAGTAAAAGAAGGGGTTACTGTCGCGGTTGAGAAAACCGAGGAATACGGAAAGATAGGAGTGGTCAAGGTTGATATTCTAAAACTTGAGAGGGACCGGGACAAAGCATTCAGGGAACTTGGCAGCGAAGTGTACAATGCGGTAAAAAAAGACAAAGCATTGGCAGCCGCTCAGAATGAAAAAATGAAGAAAACAGTTTCCAAAATTGACTCGTTGATCAAATCCATAAAAGCCAAAGAGGCTGAGGTTGAAAAAATAAAGAAAGAAGCCGGAAATAAACCCAAAGCATCCAAGGATTCGGCAAAACCGAAGACTCAATCCGAAACCAAAAAGACGAATTCGGCTGCCAAGAAACCGCAGGCCAAGAGTACAAAATAAAAATCCAAGCTATAAGGGATCAAATTTTTGAAAGACGCTCTGGTTTTTCGATGGACAACTATTACATCTTATATTGTTTCAATCTTTCTTTTTGTTTCGATTCTGAAGAGTCAGGAATGTAATCAAAAGATTGAAGTTAATCAAACATGTGAAGGGGCAGTTTCTCTCGTCGCAGTCGGCGATTTAATGATGGGGGGAAGTGCCCTTCCTGTTTTAAAACAAAACGGCCCCGATTACGCATTCGATTCATTGCGGACCATTCTTAAATCCGCAGATGTCACCATGGCGAATCTGGAAGCGCCTTTTACGACTCATGGCAAACCATTTGAAAAGGAATTTACATTTCAAGTGCCTCCTTTTTTTGGGATGAGTCTGGCCAATGCGGGATTCGATGTACTCACACTTGCCAACAACCACATTATGGATTATGGCCGTGAAGGATTGTATTCCACACTTAAAATTTTAGACAGTTTGAAGATTCGATATTGCGGAGCGGGTGAAAATTCGGCTGCAGCCGGCAAAGGGTGTATCATCGAAACATCGGGCTGGCGAATCGGGTTTCTGGCCTATTCATTGACCTATCCGGATGAGTTCTGGGCGACCTCGAAGTCGTGCGGAGCAGCTTTCCCACGATCAGAAATAATGGAAAAGAGTATTCAAAGTATGAAGCGGGAAACGGATCTCGTCGTGGTTTCCTTCCATTGGGGTGGAGAACTGATGCGCCATCCTAAAAATTATCAACGAAAGTATGCGCATCAGGCGGTCGACTGTGGTGCGGATTTGATTATCGGCCATCATCCCCACACACTGCAGGGATTGGAAATTTATCAGGGAAAATTGATTGCATACAGCCTCGGGAATTTTGTGTTCGGCTCGTACAGCCGAACCGTCGAGGAAAGCGTGATTCTTAAAGTCCGATTTGAAAATGGATGTCTGAAAGAGGCTGAAATCATTCCCGTCGATGTCAATAATTACCGGACCAATTTCCAGCCGAAGTTGTTGAATGACAGCGAGAGGCATCGTGTTCTTTTGGAGATTAACGAAATTTCAAAACCTTACAATCATGGCAGCAATATCATTGATGATTCAGGATTGATTGATCCAAACAAAGCTTTATAAAGTATGCCGGTTTAAATAATTTTATGGATCAAATCGAACACATAAAATTGAAAGAGCTGATTTCGGAAGAGGAGATCCGGAAACGGATTTCGGAACTGGCCCGTGATATTCTTCAGAATATTCAGGCAGAAGAATTGATCATCATTGGGCTTTTAACAGGCAGTTTCGTATTTTTGGCTGATCTGATCCGTGAATGCCACAAACATCGTCCGCTTTACGGCATCGATTTCATGACTGTTTCTTCGTACGGATCAAAAATGCATTCATCCGACAATGTACGGATCGATCATGATATCCGCATTGATATTGCCAATAAAGCGGTTTTGCTGGTGGATGATATTCTGGATACAGGGCAGACGTTGCAAGCGGTAGTACATCATCTCAGGCAGAAAAATCCGGAAAAGATCAGGACATGTGTCATGCTGGATAAGTCGGAAGCGAGAAAGGTTGATATTACAGCGGATTATGTTGGATTTAAAATTTCAAATGCATTTGTCGTTGGTTACGGTCTGGATTACGACAACCGGTTTAGAGAATTGTCATACATTGCGACCGTATCCTGAAGTCCGTAATTTTTGATTGCCTGATTTTCTTTCATATTAATTCAGGAAACGTTTTGTCAGGTGAATATCAGTCGAATAGAAAATTCAGAAAAAAGGGGCAGGTCGATTTCGATGTGTGTTCATGAACAGATGAAAAAAATCCCTTTAAAATTACAGATACTAATTTATCCGATTATAGGGCTGGGTTCCTTATTTTGGTTTTTGATCCGGGTGATCCCCAAACCAAGCCGGGCTATATATCCGTGTCAGTGTGTGGCTTTTTCTCTGGCTTCTGGTTTTATGGGTTATCTTGCCAGTTTGTTTGTTTCTGTGTTGGCTTTTCGTAAAGCAGCAAAGTATATACGGGATTATAAATATGTCATTGCATTTCTTTTTATGTGTTTTGGTTTTATCGCTATTGTATGGCATTTGAATCTTTCTTCCGGGAAAGGCTATGCATGGACACCTGCGGATTTACCGAACCATCCGATGGGGATCGCAAGGGGTATCTTCCCGGGCCGTGTTGTCTGGATGTATGATCCGGATGCGACTTCGTGGGATCAATCAACAGGATACTGGTGGGAGGATAATCACATTGATCAGTCGGTTGTCAGCAAGATGCTGTCTGCATCGATCAAGCGTTTGACAGAAAAATCCACGGACAGTGCTGCATGGGAGGCACTTTTCAAATATTTCAATCGAAATCATGGTAAGGGAGATATTGGATATCAGCCTGATGAAAAAATTGCAATTAAACTCAACCTCGTCAACTGCGATTCCCACGGTACCTGCGATAATGCTTCCTATACTTCTCCTCAGATTGTGCTGGCACTGCTGCGCCAGCTTGTCCAGAATAGCGGTGTGCCAGATTCACTAATTACCTGTTATGATGTGATTCGGCTTGTTCCGAGTACGATTTTCGAACGATGCCATACCGAATTTCCCGGTGTTTGCTTCGTGGACTGGGAGGGAGAGGATGGTCGTGAAAAATATAACCGGGAAACTACCTGTTCCATACACTGGTCTGAAGAATTGAATTCCGAGATTGGCGGGGGCAATGCCACATACCTACCAACTAGCGTCTTGGAGGCCGATTATATTATCAATCTGGCCAATTTAAAAGGACATCAATTGACGGGTGTGACGCTTTGTGCCAAGAACCATTTTGGTTCTATTGATGCGGACCGGGATGGTACGCCTTACCAGTACGCACCCAAAGCAGCAGGTGTGCATCCCTATGTGGCTGTGCATGATTTCAATTTTGGCCCTGAATGGACATTTGCGCAGAGAGATATGGAAACTTACAATCCGCTGGTCGATTTGATGGGACATGAGCATCTTGGAGAAAAAACACTGCTATTTATGATAGACGGTTTATATGGTGCCGCACATCAGGGAGTGAAACAGAGGGAAGAATACTGCAAATGGCTGTCATCGCCTTTTAATAATGACTGGCCGTCAAGTCTTTTTGTTTCTCAGGATGGAGTGGCAATTGAATCTGTTGGTCTGGATTTTCTAAGATCGGAACCCAACATGACGGAAGTTTATGGCAATGTAGATAACTATCTTCACGAAGCGGCCCAGGCTGATAATCCTCCTTCCGGCACATTTTACGATCCGGAAGATGACGGCACACCTCTTTCCAGTCTGGGCGTTCACGAGCACTGGAACAATGCGGTTGATAAAAAATACAGCCGAAATCTGGGTGATGGAGAGGGTATCGAACTTTTGGCGCTTGGCATACCGTGGATCGGATCTCCAGATTCTTCATCCATCGATTTCAATTATGGTTTGGTAGGGGAATCCAAAGCCGGTCAGGTGAAAATTTCCAATCCCGGTTCGGTCGATTTGACAGTATCGTCATTCGATATAACCGGTATTGATGCTGATATGTTCATCTGTAATCAAGAACCATTTTCTTTATCTCCGGGAGAAAATAAAATTGTGGATGTCGGTTTTTCTCCTGATACTGCCGGAAGTTATGAGGCAATTTTAAATATTGACAGCGATGGTGGCACTGTGCAAATTACATTACACGGAAAAGGCATGTTTGCAGAGCCCTCGATTCTTTCAATAACGGATGTTCCCGAGGATCAGGGAAACCGGGTTGAGGTAAGCTGGTATGCGAGCTACTATGATTTTGCTGAAGAAATGATGTATTACACGCTGTGGGAAAAAGATTTACAGAATCAATGGGATTCAGTGGGTGTTATGACAGCCACACAGAAAAATCCCTATATGATGCCAGTACCAACATTTGGCAACAAAACTCCCTCATCTGAGTTCTGGAGTCTGTTCAAAATTACAGCGAATACACTTGACTCACAGATTTATCAATCAGTTATCGATTCAGGATATTCTGTAGACAACATCCCGCCTGATGTACCCACAGGTTTGAGAGCCGCTCCGGCAGGTTTGAGTGCAATACAACTAACATGGAATGAAGTAGACGATGATGATTTGCATTGTTTTAAAGTGTTCAGAGGTTTGGAACCGGATTTTGATCCTTCAGGAATAGATCCCATTGCTCAAACCGGGGACACATTGTATACTGATGATAAAGTTGAAATGCAGATTATTTATTATTACAGAATTTGTGCAGTAGATGTGAATGAGAATGAGAGCGGATTTTCAGAGCCGGTGTCTACAGTCATTCATACATCTGTGCCTGATCAAAACTCCGGACCAGTACAATATGCATTAAAACAAAATTATCCGAATCCGTTTAACGCTTCTACGATATTGTTTTATGAATTGCCGTTCGATTCTGAAGTGATTCTGGAAATATTTAATATGCGGGGACAAAAAGTAAAAACACTGGTGAAATCGATGAAGCACAGAGGTATCCATCGTGTAATTTGGGATGGTTCGCAAGACACCGGATACCCATCTCCATCGGGGATTTATACATATCGGCTCAGCGCCAGCAATGGCCAGGAAAAATATATGGCATTTAAGAAAATGCTTTTATTAAAGTAAACAAATTGATTATATTATAAACAATGGTTTCAAATTAAAAAATGTGCAATTAAAACAGAAGTGTCTGTTTTTTTGTGCACAAAATAGGAGGTTTTATTGATGAATAAATTGATATTAAAAATCGGACTGGTTTTCACACTTCTATTCAGGTCTCTTCTTTTTGCACAAGGATGGACAAATTACACGAAATCAGGAAGCGGACTTATCAGCGATAACATACGTGCAGTCTGTGTTGATATGAACGGCTTGAAATGGTTCGGTTCGGACAGCGGTCTGATCTGTTTTGACGGGAGTGCATGGCATACCTTTCGGAAAACAGAAGAAACCCATACATTGGCCGATGACTATATCAACGATATTGCTTTTGAATTGACAGGTTATGGTTCCGAGTTGTGGATTGCCACTAACAACGGTGCGACCGTAGTCAATATCGATGACATTGATGCGCTTTCCTACGCTACTCCTTATCGGACTGACAATACTGCTTTGCCCTCGAATTTCATCCGAGTGGCGGCAGTGGACAGTTCCCACAACCGGTGGTTCGGCACGGACAACGGATTATCCAGATTTCAGGGAAGTGATTGGACGACTTATACCGAAACAACGACACCGAATATTGTGGACAATGATATCCTTTCGATCGGCTATGAACCGATCACTGACGCGGACAGCATCTGGGCTTACATCGGGACGAACGGGGAAGGCGTTTCCCGGCTTTATTCAAAAGGCGTGGATGCGATTTCAGCGGCATCCACCTATATCCAACCCTGGAGTGAACTTCCTTCCATGACTGTTACCGCGATTTATGTCGACAGTTCCGGGGTACAGTGGTACGGAACGGATAACGGACTGGCAAAACATGATACCACAGCTGCAAAGGAGCGCTGGTCGACATATAACACTGCGAATGGTTTGGTGAACAATACGATTCAGGCTATAACAGCCGATCCCGAAGGAATGAAATGGATCGGTACGCAGGGTGGCGTATCCGCCTTTGACGGTTCTACTTTTTACAATTTTACAACGGCTGATGGTCTGGTTAGCAACAATGTGCGCGATATCGCCGTGGATCTGGATGGTTCGATCTGGTTCGGAACAGATCAGGGAATTTCACATTATACCGGTGACGTTACTGCAGTGTGTGGCAGGATTGAAAATCGTTCTGTTTCAGATTTTAAATTGTTGACAAATTACCCCAATCCTTTTAATCCAATTACGACAATAGAATACAATGTCGAAAAACCTTCCGACGTGGTTTTATCCGTATTCAATCTGAAGGGACAGGAAATCCGAAATTTGACACTTGGGAAGAAACAGGCCGGTCTTTATGCGGTTCAATGGAACGGTCAGAACAACATGGGTGAAACGGTTCCAAGCGGTGTGTATATAGCCAGATTGACAACTATCTCACAAAATGTTCAGCAGACAGAATCAATTAAAATGGTTTTGGTAAAATA
>CAZTZL010000087.1:0-12132 GCA_964617625.1 uncultured bacterium | reverse complement strand
GGAGAGATTGGGAGAAAGTGAAAAATCAAATTGAGAAGTCTCTGGGCTTCACTGAAGGCGGGTTCATTTTCCGAAATGGTCTGAAGCAAAAGTTTTGCAAAGACGCGGAGCACGGAAAGTTCATACATGAGCGACGAATTGAAAATAATGTCCGCGTTTTCCTGAAACGGAAAGATGTGTTTTTCCTCTCCCTGCCGGACAAGCGGCCAGTTTTCAAGGGTATAGCTTGCCGAATGACCCCGAAACCGGTATCCCCGAATCAAACGTCTCAACAACCGCACGTCGCTGGTCGATATTCTCAGGTGATCGGTAATGTTCAGCTGGGTCAGATCGCTGATGTAAATCTTCAGTTTATTCTGGCCGGGGATGTCCTCTGTGAGAAGTTCGTTCAAGCAGTGCAGCCCTTCCACAATGATGATCTGATCGGATTCCAGTCGAACGGACGGGCCGTTTATTTGTTTGCCCGCTTTGAAATCGTATCTTGGCAGTATGGTCATATCCCCGTTGAAAAGACTCTTTAAATCCCTGTTGAATTTTGCGACATCGATGGCTTTGAGCGATTCGAAATCGTAATTGCCGTCTTTGTCTTTCGGTGTTTCCGACCGGTTCAGAAAAAAGTCATCCAGAGAAATGGCCAGAGGCCGCATTTCGTTCACCTTAAGCTGAATGTTCAACCGCTTGGCAAATGTCGTTTTTCCGGAAGAGGATGGCCCCGCGATGAGCACCAGCCTGAGATTTTTTCTTTTTTTCAAAATGGTATCCGCAATGGAAGCGATTTTCTTTTCGTGCAGACCTTCAGCGATTTTGATCAAGTCGTATATCTCTTTCGATAATATGGCTTCGTTCAAATCCGATACTTTTTGAATCTTGAGGATCTGCTCCCACCGTCCGTATTCCTGAAATACCTGGAACAGTTTTTTCTGCATCATCATCGGGGGGACATTTTCAAGATTCGGGAAATCGGGAAAACGAAGGATCATCCCGGGAGGCCAATACACCAGATCATATGCGGAAAGATGCCCGGTCGATGGGAAAAGAGGATAGGTCATATATTCGGTCGTTTCACCGAGCTGATATAACGTAATATGAGTCAGGTCCTTGTATCCCAAATGCCAGGCAGGCTTTTCTCCCTGTTTTTCCAATAAGGCGAGAGCTTCTTTTATTGTAACTACTTTGGGTTCTATTTTTTCATCGCGCTGGATGCATGCTTCCATTTGAGTCTTGATTTTTTTTACCATTCGTGCATTCAGGGAATTCACTTCCTTGAATTCGCAGTAAAATCCATTTTCGAGAGAATGATCAATGTATACATTCGCTTTGGGTAACAATTCTTTTATCACATCGAGCATCACCAGTGAAAGAGTTTGCCGGTAAGCACGAAATCCTTCCTGAGACTCTTTGAAGATCCAGTCGATCCGGCAATTGTTCTCTATTGTCTGGCGAAGCGACGTAACACGACGATTCACTTTTGCCAGAACGACTTTATGCTGATTCGGAGGGCGTTCGTGCTCGAGGATTTCGAAAAGCGGCGTTCCTTTTAGAAAAACAGATTCTTTTCCTCCGGACAGGTGGGCGATGAATGTATTTTCTTTTGTTCTTAGCAACATGGTGATTGTATTGTATGAATGGTCCGGTTTTTAAAATACGACTTTTTACCGGTTTTGACAAGCGCTTTTTGCGGGCACATCTAATATCCTTGATATTTGTCCCGAATAGTCGGGAAGTATTTTCAAACTCGACGATTCCAAAAAGATAGAAGGGATGTTAATGTGTGAATATTGTTCTTTTGGGATGGTAAAATTTTTACCATTAAAGAAATAATTTTCATAATACAAAATAATGTATTTCAAAACTGTCACATTTTAGACCTGTTTTGAAAAAGGATAAAAAAAGTTTTTAACATGCGGTGTTGGAAATATTGGAATTAACGGTCTGTCTGTCGAAGGATATAAATTAAGTGTTCGGGGACCAGAACTTTGGCATAAGTGTTGCAAAAAAATGTGTAATTAAAGATCAAAGTCGAGGAACTCCAAAGCAATGATGAATAAGTGGCGAAATCCTTTGGTTGTCAGTATCGTTTTTTTATTGGTCGGTTTTTCGATATGGATGAACAGCAGGGCCAGAGAACGAAACAACAATTCCGAAATTCGATGTTACGGCGGCAGTATGCCGGATGAGATTCGATTTGTTTTGGAACAGTTGAATGAACAATTAACAGAATCTAAAGAAATTATCACTGCTGAATCCAACCGGTTTGCTTTTATCGATCGGGAAGGCAATGTTCATCAATACAACTATGCGTGCGGGACGTTTTGGAACAACGATTGTCCCGCTGTGACAAATATTGAAAATTTTTATTTTGAATATCGCAATGGAATGGGTGACCGGTGCACTGGATTCCGGAACAACACAGATACGATAACGAGAGTAGGTTATTCGATTCGTATTACCCGTGAAAATCGTGAAGTTTTTATTTGTTCAAACGTTAATTTGTTACCTGAAACAACGGGTCAGAAGTTGCACGACACGATGTTGTTGGTCTATCAATAAACTTAACCTCCTTCATTTTTACCGTTTCATCTTCACTCCCTAATTAAAAAGCACCTGTGTTTCGCAGGTGCTTTTTAACTTACAAGACAGATGTTTTTTTATTTATTATAATTGAACGATGTGTTTTTACAGTCGATATGTCCTGTGTAAAAAAGTACAGGAATCGACGTCTCTGTTTATCACCGGTTAACGAGATACTCGTTGAGAAGAGAAAGATAGTCGGACAGCAGGCGTGTGATGAGGAAATGTTCTCTCACGTATTCTTTCCCTTTTTCTCCAAGAGTTTTGGCAAGTTTCGGCTGTTTTAAAATGTCAATGATCTTTTCTGCAAATTGCCCGGTATCGTTTGGTTCGATCAAATAACCGCTTTTCCCATCTTTGATTTGCAATGGAATGCCGCCGACATTTGATGCGACCACCGGCTTTTCCTTCCACAAAGCTTCGGTAACAGTGAGGCCGAAGCCCTCTCGCAATGATTTTTGAATAATCACATCGGAAATGCGCTGCAGTACATTGACCAGGATGTTGTTTTCACTTGTGATTAAAATGATGTCTCCATTTTCAAGGAAGCGGTTGGACTTTTTTCTCACTTTTTCATAGATTGTCCAGCCCTCCGGGTCGTCGGGGGCCATACTGCCGCAAAGGATAAGTCTGCAGTCTATTTTCGATTTGACCAGTTTAAAAACTTCGACGACACCGATAGGATCTTTCCATTTGTCGAATCTTGAAATCTGTGTGATGATGGGTTTATCTGTCGGGATCTTGAAGTTTTTCAGGGTTTTTTTAATCACATCTGTTTTCAGATCCATGTTTTTAACGGAGAGCGGATCAATCGCCGGCATAAAGATGACCTGCTCTACAGGAAGATCCGCTTTTTTATACTTTTCGTTTGAAATGATCATGGTATCATATTTTAAAATGTACTTCTTTATAAAGTCCCACAGATTCTGACTCGGATTGGACAGGTCGATGTGGCACCGCCATATCCAGGGCTGCTGTTTTCTGTAAAAGCGAATCAGGGGAAGCGGCTGCGGATCGTGGACAATCACAAAATCATGTTCGATATGTGTATATACCGAAAAATTTTCATTTGTATTCAGATAGATATTTTTCTTCATCTCTGTAAAATTGATCGATTCACCCTGGAGGGCATTGTGAAATTTTTTCGTGATGGAAAAGAAATCGGAATTCCCGTGTAGAATTCGCCATCCCGCATCGATGCCGATGTCGTTCATCAGCGGGATCAGGGATTGCAGCATTTCCGCGACACCTCCTCCCTGATAAGTAGAGTTGATGTGTAAAATATGTTTTCCTAAAAGGCCTCTTACTCTTTTGTGAATATGGGCAATGACTTTGTCATCGACGATACCCCGATAATCTTCCAGGCTTCGTTTCATCGTATATCTCCATCGTTATTATTCATTTTTTCATCGGTTTAGTAGTAAGGATAATGCATTTTTTTAAAAAAGTCAAGTCATTAAGCCTATTTTCCTGGAATGGGGGGATTCAATTTGAAAAATTGTGAATCCTGTTAGTATAACTATTTATCGTGTTTCCATCATATGATTGTTTAGAATATTCTTGCAGGGTTTCGTAACATTTCGTAAATTAAAAACTAATGGAGAGTGTATGGGAAAATATTGAACCGTTTCTGGATCAGGTAACACGTCCCGGGAGATATGCGGGAAATGAACAGCATGCTATAAAGAAGGACTGGAGCCAGGCTGCGGTTTCATTTGCACTCGCTTTCCCCGATGTTTATGAAATCGGGATGTCGCATCTCGGGATCGGGATATTATACCATGTTTTAAACCGTCACGACTGGATTTTATGCGAGCGGGTTTTTTCTCCGTGGGTGGATATGGAATCCCTGATGCGGGAGAAAAATATTCCCCTGTTTTCTCTGGAATCCAAACAACCGGTGCGGCGTTTTGATATTCTTGGAATCACGCTGCAATATGAACTGCAATACAGCAATGTTTTAAATCTGATCGATCTGGCCGGAGTGCCCCTTTGGAGCAGGGATCGGAAGAGGGGAGATCCCTTTGTCATTGCAGGCGGACCCTGTGCGTACAATCCCGAGCCGTTAGCCGATTTTCTGGATGCGGTGGTTTTAGGTGACGGAGAAGAGGCAATTGTTGAAATTGCCAATGTGGTTCGAAAAGCAAAACAGGAGCAGTGGTCCCGGGAAATTGTAATGAAGGAGATGGCAAAGTTACAGGGTGTCTATATTCCTGCTTTCTATCGTTCCGAGGGTGAATCCAAAGGTAAGATGGTGCCGGCTAAGCCGGGGATTCCGGAAAAAATCAGAGCAAGGATTCTCGACCAACTTTCCATAAAAAATTATCCCTTCAAACCTGTCGTTCCACTGATTCAGGTCGTTCATGACCGGTTTTCTCTGGAAATTATGCGGGGTTGCACCCGCGGATGCCGGTTCTGCAATGCCGGCGTGATTTATCGTCCCGTTCGAGAGCGTACCAAGGAAGACCTCTTGACGGAGACAAGAGCGGTTATTTCAAATACAGGATATGACGAGATTTCTCTGGTTTCCCTTTCGACTTCGGATTATACAGAACTGCCTGATTTGATGTCCTCGCTCTGGCAGTGTTTCGATCATCAGGGTGTATCGATCTCCCTTCCTTCTCTCAGGCCGGAAACATTTACCGAGGTTGTGGCCGATTTGGCTCAGGGATTGAGACGTTCCGGACTGACACTGGCTCCGGAAGCGGGAACGCAGAGACTCCGGAATGTAATCAATAAAAATAACAGCGAAGAAAATTTGATTCAAGCCGTGACACTGGCCTATGAAAAAGGCTGGAAACAGGTCAAACTCTACTTCATGATCGGGCTGCCTACGGAGACCCGGGAAGATATGGAAGGGATCGTGGATCTGGTCCAGAAAGTGATCCGACTGGGGAAAAAATACGGCAGGAAGGATGTACATGTTTCCATCTCTCCCTTTTCACCCAAACCGCATACTCCTTTTCAATGGGAAGCTCAGGATACTGTCGAAACGATGAATGAAAAGATCCGTTTTCTTCGGGACCGGATGCGGTGGAAAGAGTTGAAATTAAGTTGGAGAGATCCCGAAATCTCAAGACTCGAAGCGGTGCTCGGAAGGGGGGACCGCCGTATCGGAGACGTGATCTATCGTGCCTGGAAAGCGGGAGCCCGGTTTGACGCATGGTCCGATCAATTTCATCTCGACCGGTGGCACCGGGCATTTGAGGAATCCCGGCTCGGCATGGAAGAATATACGAAGAATTTAGAAGTGGACCTTCCACTTCCGTGGGAACATTTGACCAAAGGTGTTGCCAAGTCATTTCTGCTTAAGGAAAGAGCGCGCGCATTTGCAGGTGACACTACCGGGGATTGCCGGTTTGAGAACTGCCAGTCGTGCGGTTTGATGCAGCATCCTGTTTGTCAATCCGTTCAAAAGAAAACAGTACCTCTCAGTGTCTCTGTGGACACAGCTTCAAAAAAACATCGTTACGGCCGAAGAACAAAACGTGTCCCGGTTAATCCGGTCAAGAAAAGAATTAGGTTTACGTTCAAAAAAACCACTGAAGTCCGATTTACTTCGCACCTCGATACCATGCGGATTTTTGTCCGTGCATTGCGGATGGCGAAAATTCCTGTTGCTCTGTCCCAGGGATATCATGCCCATTTAAAGATCAGTATGGGACCGCCTCTGCCTCTCGGATACACCAGTCGGGCCGAGTACGCCGATATCGAATTGGCAGATAATTTGCCCAGACAGTTTGACGAATTACTCAACCGGAGCCTTCCGGAGGGATTCGAAGTGTCCGCATCCAGACTTTTTATCAGGAAAACTCCCTCACTCAACAGTGCTATTTCCCTGGCATCGTATCGGATATATGGGGACGGACTGGAAGCCTTCGATTCCCTGGATCAGCAGATTCAGGATTTTCTGAAACTAAATTCATATCCAATCAAAAGAGAAAAAAAGGGGAGTGAAGTCTCTGTGGACATTCGCCCTTATGTAGTCTCTCTCGAGAAAAACGGAAAGGATCTGGAGCTCCTTGTTAAAATAGGCACTGACGGCGGATCTGTCAAAGCCGACGAGGTGTTGCAGGTTCTAATTCCCCGAAATGAAGTTTTTCCGAAAGAAATATACTTTGAGCGGAACGGCCTTTTTATCGAGGAAAAAGGATTTAAGCGAAATCCCCTGGAAGTCTTAGAGGAAAACTAATATGAAAAAAGCGATTGTTTTAAATGCCACATCCAACGAAACGCGCATTGCCATACTTGAGGATCAGGCGCTTGTCGAACTTTATGTCGAGCAGCCGGAACATGAACGTATGGTTGGCGATGTGTATAAAGGGGTTGTCGATAATATGGTTGATGCCATTCAGGCTGCATTTGTCAATATTGGATTGGAACAAAACGGTTTTCTCCCATTTTCTGACATAGGCAGCCAGGTTCATGAATTCAGCACACTTGCTGAAACGGTCGAACTGCCGAAGAAAAGACAAGTAAAAAAAGGAAAAGGCAGACCGGATAGGGGGAAAACGCGACCCAGGTTGAAAAGAGGCCAGGAAATATTGGTACAGGTGACCAAGGAACCTCTTGCTACAAAAGGAGCCCGCCTGACCACAGCCGTTTCCATTCCGGGGCGGTTTCTCGTTTTGGTACCGCATGATAACTCGATTGGCGTCTCCAAAAAAATTGAAAATCAGAACGAAAGAAGACGATTGCGAGTCTTGGCCAACAGCCTTCGTCCAAAGGGTTTTGGATTGATTATCCGGACAGTCGCTGCGGGTAAAGATATCAAAGCAATTCAATCCGACCTGGAAAGCCTTTTAAAAGCCTGGAAGCAGATCGAAGATAAAATGAGACAGCCCAAAGGCCCCAAACTGCTTCACAAAGAAATGGGCGTCGCTTCAAGTGTGATCCGAGACCTTTTTTCACTGGATATTGATCAATTGGTTGTCGATTCGAGAAAACATTACGGAAGCATTAAAAAATATTTGAAAGATGTCGCGCCCGGTCTGCTGCCCCGGCTGGAATTATACCGGGAGAAGCGGCCTGTATTTGACGCGTTCGGCATTGAGGATGAGATCACAAAGAGTCTTTCAAGAAAAATCTGGATGAAGAGCGGCGGCCATCTTATTTTTGATCAGACGGAAGCTATGGTTGTTGTGGACGTGAACAGCGGCCGGTCGGTCGAACATAAAGACCATGAGATTCACGCATTAAAAATCGATCTTGAAGCAGCCCGTGAGATTGCAAGGCAGCTCCGGTTGAGGGATGTCGGAGGAATCGTGGTCATCGATTTTATCGATTTAAAGCAACCAAACGACCGTAAAAAAGTGCTCAACGAACTTAAAAAAGAGCTCGCCAAAGACCGTTCAGCTTCTGATATATTGCCGATGAATGATTTTGGGTTGGTTGCCCTGACACGCAAACGGGTCCGGCCGAGTCTGTTGTATCAATTCAGCGAGGTATGCCCCCGATGCGGGGGTGTGGGTAGGGTGGTTTCAAAGAGCAGTATGCTGACACAAATTGAAAGGAAGATACAGCAGATTAAAAACGAAACCGGAAGAAGAAAATTCCTGCTTCGGGTGCCCCCGGACATGCTCGACTATCTTACAAAAGGAATAAGCAGCCGGATCAGGCGGCTTATGTTCAAATATCTGGTAACCGTGCAAGTGGTTGCGGATACCGAACTGGGGAATGAGAATTTTATTCTGGAAACTGCTGATCAGAAAAAGGAAAATTGATGCATACTTTTAATTGCTGATTGTGACGATAGATTAATTTGACATTCAATCCCTGTTTTTTTATATTTATTCGTTAAGAACATCAAAACCAGCCGGAGGGAGATACGATGCATCTGATTAAACATTCAATTTTATTACTTATATTGATTTTTGGATTCATATGCCAGGGTCTTTTTGCACAAGCTATCATTGTCGATCACAATTATACGAATATTACTACGCTTTCACAATCCCGGATTGAGCAGGCCAAATCCCAATTGCACATTGCTTACGGACACACCTCGCATGGCAGCCAGGTGACAACTGGGATGACCGGTTTGGTCGCGTTTGCCAATGGCGGGGGAAAGGGATTGTCACTTCCAACAAATATTTTCGCATGGAACAATGGTGGCACCGGAGGCGCACTGGATTTACATGATTATGCCATGGGTGGTGATGTGGGTTATTATCCTGATTGGTACAATAATACCATATCGTATCTGGGGACCGTTAATGGAGAAGGCCGTGGCTCAAATAATCCCGATGTGAATGTCATCATCTGGTCCTGGTGCGGACAGGCGTCGGGGTATTCCGAACAAAACATGATCGACTATTATCTAGATCCGATGACAACACTTGAAGCTACCTATACAGGTGTGACGTTTGTTTATATGACCGGCCACTCGGACGGTTCAGGATTGACCGGTAATCTTCATTTGCGGGATCAACAGATAAGGAATTATTGTATCGCAAATAATAAAGTGCTTTATGATTTTTATGATATCGAATGTTACGATCCAGACGGCACCTATTATGGCGATAAACTGGTGAATGATGCCTGTGATTATGATAGTGATGACAATGGGACTCGTGATAAAAACTGGGCAACCGACTGGCAGAACAGTCATACAGTGGATGTGGATTGGTATAACGCCAGTGCTGTTCATTCACAACCGTTAAACGGCAATCAGAAGGCCTATGCGGCCTGGTGGCTCTGGGCTCTAATTGCCGAGCGCGACATATCGCTGTCAGTTCAGATGACAAATTTTTACGCGGTGGTTGAAACAGGAAAGGGCATCGTACTCCACTGGCAGACCGCAAGTGAAGTGGATTGTATCGGATTTCATATCTGGCGATCCGAAATCGGTTCGGATGGTTTTCGTTGTTTGACCAATTCCATGATACTAGGCCAGGGCAATTCGTCCTGCGGTTCTGAATATAGTTATCTGGATTTGGATGTTCTTCCGAATCAGGATTATGAATACAAAGTAGAAGTATTGTATGCGGATGGAGAAATAAAAGAATTCGGGCCGATCCAAGTTAAAAGTATTGGCATTCAGCCGGGGCAATATATGCTGTATTCCAATTATCCGAATCCGTTCAATCCGGATACATATATCACTTATGAAATTCCGAAATCGGAACGCATCAAGCTGACAGTTTATGATGTAACCGGAAGAGAAGTATGCATCCTGGTCGAGGGAATCCAATCCATAGGAAAGCATGAGGATCACTGGGATGGAAGGGATGCTGCCGGACGTGCGGTGCCATCGGGAATTTATATCAGCCGATTGATGACGGAATCGTTCATGATGCAGAAAAAGATGATGTTGCTGAAATAAAAGGATTATGTTTTAGCTTGACAACCGGTGTTTTTTTGTTTATATTTTATGGCTTTATGTAGACTTGTTTATTTGATGGAGGCATGTTTTCCGAATGTATGCGATTGTTGATATTGGCGGAGTACAGTATAAAGTATCCAAATCCATGAAAATTCGAGTTCCCAAAATGGAAGTCGAACCCGGGAAATCAATTGAGCTCAATAAAGTGCTTTTATTGGTTGATAATGATGACGTTCAGGTGGGAAAGCCAACAGTAGCGAATGTATCGATTAAGGCCAATGTCATTTCTCATGGCAAAGATAAAAAAGTGATTGTGTTCAAGAAAAAACGCAAAAAGAATTATCGGGTTTTACGCGGACACCGTCAGCAGTATACAGAATTGCAAATCGATCAAATCGCAACAGGAAAGACAGCAGCAGCCAAAACAGAAAAAGCTGCGGCTCCAGCTCAACCGAAAGCAAAAGAAGCAGCGCCTGCAAAACCTGCGGTTAAAAAATCTGTGAAAAGTGTATCGAAGCCGGCTGCCAAATCAACGACAAAAACATCGGCTCCCCAAAAGCAGGCAGCCAAAACTGCATCTTCAAAACCGAAGACGGTAAAAAAGACAGGTGCTTCGAAAGAGAAAAAGGAGTAATCAGTTATGGCACATAAAAAGGGTGTTGGAAGTTCCAAGAACGGAAGAGACAGTAATTCTCAGCGACTGGGAATGAAACGATACGGTGGAGAATTGGTCACGGCCGGCAGCATCATTATCAGGCAGAGAGGCACCCGGTTTCATCCCGGAGTCAATGTCGGCAAAGGGAAAGATGATACGCTTTTTGCCAAAGCGGACGGGCGTGTGCAGTTTGAACAAAAGCAGGGCAGGAAGTTTATCAATGTGAATCCGTAAGTATTTTGGATATAGAAATTTAAAGCCGTTCAATTTTGAACGGCTTTTTTGTTGGATTCTTTTATTATTTTTATTTTATCAAAAGACATTTCTTCATGTCTGTATTTTTCTGTGTTATCAAATTGATATAATAAATACCGCTGCTGATGCTTTCGGCAACCCAGGCAATTTGATGATACCCCTCGTTTAATGGTCCGTTCACCAGTGTGGTTACTCTTTCACCCCTGATATTCAATATGTTGAGATCCACCCATCCGGATTCCGAGAGATAAAACGGAATCCGGGTTGATGCGTTGAATGGATTCGGATAGTTTTGAGACAATTGAAATTCCACTGGTGAAACGGATCCTTGATCTCCAACTGAGGAAACAAGCGGTCTTACTCTATAAACCGAAGTGCCGGCAGTGATAAATAAGGTTTTGTTATCGCTTTCACCCCATGCACAGTTGGATGCCGAGACACTCGATGGTAAGTCAATTTTTCCCAGAAGCTCTCCTGAAGGTGATATCACCCAAACAGCTGAAGAACAGGTACAATAAATATTGCCATCTTCATCAATCTTCATTCCATCCGCATATCCGTTTACCGGAATGTTGTAGAGTAACTGTTTATTGGTTATGGTTGAGTCATCAACGACATCCCATTCATATATTTGATGTATCTGGGAATCATTGACATAGAGTTTAGATTCATCAGGGGAAAAGCAGATTCCGTTAGGCAAAGCCAATGATGATGTTAGAAGCTGAAGAATACCTGAGGGACTGATTCTGTAAATCCCGTTGAAACTAAGCTCTTTGTTTTCTCCCCAGGGGATATTGAAATCCGGATCAGTAAAAAAGATAGCACCGTCCGATTTGACAACCAAATCGTTGGGACTGTTGAGTTTCTTCCCGTCATATTGATCTGCAAGTGATGTCTGCGTGTCATCATGTTCAAAACGTACAACTCTTCTCAATCCCATTTGGCCGGCAACCAGTCGTCCTTTTAGGTCGTAAGTTAGCCCGTTTGTATTATAGGATGGATCCAAATATATTTCCTTGCTTTTCTCAGGGGTCCATTTATAAATTTTGTTGCCTCGAATATCTGAAAACAATAAACCGAGTCCCTCTTTCCAGACAGGGCCCTCCGGTTGTTGAATCTGACTCACGATTTGTTCCACTTCTGCATTCGGATCGAGTGGTGATTGAGAAAAACTGTGCGTTTGGTTCAACATGAACAAAAATACAGTGACAAGCATAAACCCTGTCAAATTTAATTTTTTGACCATATCATCTCCCTGTTTTGCAATGGCAGTTGCGGTAATGGGTGTTTTGCGTTTGTGAGATGGCATCCAATTTCTCCTTGTTTT
>CAZTZL010000086.1:0-12256 GCA_964617625.1 uncultured bacterium | reverse complement strand
CCTGATATTTTTTTTGACATGTTCACCGAGAATCGAAAAAATGACTGGTGTGAACAGATACATCCCGAAGAAACAGAGAAACTGGTTTTTCGGAAGGCCGGACACGGCCAAATGTTTTTGAGCGAAAAGGATGTCCGGCTTTTCAGAGACGCGGATCAGCCTGTATGCCGGTGGATCCGAAGTGATTCGATCCCCTGTGGCTGTTCCGAAGAGATGGATCTGTTCGGCAGGTGTGCTTTTTAGTCCGAATACAGTTTGTTGATGTGTTTCATATCCATGCATCAATTGGACGATGCAGGATTCATCCCGATTCGAAATATAGAGGTGATCCCCCAGCAACAATAGAAAGGGTTCGCTGCCGGCCCACTCTTTCGCGCAGTAAACTGCATGGCCGAATCCTTCCTGCGTTTTTTGTTCGACGTAGGTTATTTTCTTTCTCAATCGTTCCAGAATAGCAGACTGATCATACGCCCACGGTTTATCGGTAAAAAAAGATTTTTCATTGTCGGCCATTCCCTGAAAATGACTGATAAACTTTTCTTTGACGCCGGGTTGAGCTATAATACAGATTTCCTCAATCCCTGCATGCAGGGCTTCTTCCGCAATGATCTGAAGTGCCGGTTTGGTGATGCCGTCTCGATCCACAAGAGGAAACAGTTCTTTCTGCACCGCATTGGTGGCCGGATAGTGGCGCGTCCCTTTGCCCGCGGCGGTAATCACTGCCTTTTTAATCATTGTCCATCCTTTTCGATTGTTCGGTTTGTATCCAGAATCGACCGGATTTTCGTTTTTAAAAGATCCACGGCCACTTCATTGTATCCGCCTTCAGGGATAATAATGTCCGCGTACCGTTTGGAGGGTTCGACAAATTCGAGATGCATCGGACGCACTGTGGAAATGTACTGTTCAATCACAGACTTCATGCTCCGTCCGCGCGATTCAAGGTCCCTTTCCAAACGCCGGATGAACCGGATGTCCGGGTCCGTATCGACAAATATTTTGATGTCCATCATTTCTCTCAGTTCAGGATAGTACAGGATGAGAATTCCCTCGAGAATTACGATCGATTGTGGATTGATCGGTTCCGTTTTTTTCGATCGAATGTGTTTGCTGAAATCGTAAATGGGCCGGTCGATTGCGCGGCCTTGGAGCAAATCCATGATCTGAGATATGAGAAGAGAAATATCAACTGCATCGGGATGATCGAAGTTTCGTCGGGATCGTTCCTCAAAAGAAAGATGGGAGAGGTCTTTATAGTACGAATCCTGCTGAATGATGGTAACGCTCTGTCCGCCCAGATCCTTGATTACCATTTCAGCAACCAGCGTTTTTCCCGAGCCGGTTCCTCCGGCAATGCCGATAAGCTTGTTCAATTTTTCCCCGATGAATTTATTTTCATATTGCAATAACCCGTTTAGAAAAACAATTTTCGAATCAGGATCAGAATAAACAGGATGAAAAGAATCGCGGCGGCTATGATGACTTGTTTTTGAATATGCTTTTCTTTTCGGGTCATTTGTCTTGCATTGTGCTGAAATTTAACTTTCAATACGGCTCCGATGGCAATCCCCATCCCCAAGCCGAAAGCGGGGCAGAGCGCGATGCCAATGGCCATATTTTTTAGAAACATTCCGGTGAACAATCCGAACGGCATGCCGATCGCCATTCCGGTTACGATCCCAACTCCCATCCAATGGCCTCTGGAGTATTGCTTCTTTTCGTTTCGCTGTTTTTGTATCATCCAGCGAATCATGATTATCCCGATTACCGCTGCAATTAGGATTATAAAAATCGGAATTGCGGGTTCGTGCATGCAAATACTCCGTTGTATATAGCAGATATATGAAATTCTGTTTATCCGTCAATTGGAAATGCTTTATGAAATAATACAATTATATGATAAAAATCAAGAGATTTATTTATCCGGGGAATAAAATTTTTAAAACGGAAATGAGAGATGCATTGTATCATTCTTACTTTTATTTAATGGTACTGTTTTCGGGAATACGAAATGTGCGATATAGTTTCACACACCAGTATACTGTGTATATCAGAAAAATGATTAAAGCGTAAAGAAAAACACGTTCATTGAGTCTGACCGGTTCTGACCGGTTTGCTTCGAGTGTCAGCAGGTTAACCGCAAATAAGAATAAGTAAAGCGCTGCTCCAAATTCCGACATGACAGAATCTGTTTTTTCTTTCAACTGCGGACGATTTTCTTCTCTCAACCAGTAAGTTTTATTTGGAAGGTTTAGTAGATTTGGAGGACATTTGAAAATCAATGACGGCATATAATAGATCAGCAGGAAAAGGGGCACATCGAGCGCGAAGGAGGTCAGGATATATGTTTGTTTCGAGGACCATGAATCGGGAAACCCGCCAATGCCGAAATGTATAGCAACTTTGGAAGGGACAAGAACATAGGATACGGCAATCAGAATGATGTTGGCAACGAAGATGAATTTAAAGAAATTGCGCATATCCTGTTTTATCCTTATTTAATCAACAGTTATTAAAAAAATATTTTAGTTATATTCTTTTAATCCACAAGATAATATTCCACTGAAGTCACAACTCTGATCTGTTTGATCATGGGAGAATTTCGGTCCCTGTCGGTGATTGAAAAGTATCCCTGGGTGGCGCTGCGGATTTTCCCGACTTTGCTTCCGGAATCCAGGGCGAATTTCTCTGCTGCGTTTCTCGCATCTTTGGTTGCTTCTTCGATCATTTCGGGCTTGATTTGATTAAGAGAGGTATAAAGAAATTCAGTAGGTGTCTGCCAGCTTTCGGCATCCAGTACAATTCCTTTGCCGACAAGTCTGCCTGCTTTTTCCATTGTTTTGCTGACCAGGTCCACATCGCGGGTGCGGGCCGTGACAGAAACCTGAGCGATGTATCTATACTGACTTGCTACCTCATTGCCGTAGCGTCTTTCCGCTTCCATATCAGTTATTTTGGGTGCTGAATAGGAGATTTCACTGTCCTTAAATCCAGCTTCGGCGAGAAAATCCGCAATAACCTCCCGGCCTTTGTCAATTCCTTTCTGGACAATACTGAGATCATTTCCAGTCACTTTGAAAGTGATCGGCCATATGGCAAGGTCGGCATTAACTTCACGTTCCGCCAATCCCTTGACTGTCACATATCGATCGTTGGATCTTCCCTTGTAGAAACCGATTCCGATGCTCATGCCTGCAATTCCGATGCAAATTCCTATAATAAGCGCACTCCAGAAATTTTCTTTTAGCATAATGGACTCCTGTGAAAAAGATACTCAAATGTCATTTTAAAGGTAGATGCTATGTCGAATGCAAGTTACAAAATGTGGAAGGAAAAGGCAAGAAATTGTTACTTGCCGGTTTATCGATTCGATTTTCCATTCACAATGGGGAGGATAATATAAATCAATTATCATCATTGTTTGATGTATATTAGTGATAAAAAGACATCAAAACGTTTACAAAAGGCGTGAGACAGCGGATAATGCAGATGAATGAATAATTGTAAAAATGATTATTTTAGTTGGATTTGATGTTGGATATCGGTACATTGATTATGTTAAGTTGGTTTGCTGAGTCAATGGGATAGCAATCACGTCTATGAGTATACCCTTGTCGTACGTCTTCGTTGATATTGGCAGGAGATTTATTTATAATCAGAGGAGTCCAAAGTGAATATCTATGTGGGAAATATTCCCAAAAATGCAACTGAAGATTCAGTTCGTCAATTGTTTGAAACGTACGGCCAGGTTTCCAGTGTCAAACTGGTTGAAGACAGATACACAGGGGAACTTCGTGGATTTGGGTTTGTTGAAATGCCTTCAAAGGAAGAGGGACAGGCTGCGATTGAGGGAGTCAATGGCACCGAACTGGAAGGCAAGAGCTTGATCGTCAACGAAGCCCGGCCCAAGACCAATCAATCAGGTGGAAGAAGAGGTGGTGGCAGTGGTGGAGGAGGAGGATTCCAGGGCAGACGTTCCCGTTCCTGGTAACACGATTAAATTTTTGATTGAATTTAAAATGCCTTGTAAAATTCTTACAAGGCATTTTTTTTAATTCGATTATCGGTACAGAATAAACAGGAAAGTCTTTTACCCATTCAGATCAGAAAGAAACCAAACTATCCTGTACGGTTTTTACAAAAATTTCAGGATCGTAGCCCTGAGCCTTCAGTATCTGGTTCGCCGCTTCCCATTGTTCGGGTAAAAACTCAGGAGTTCGGCTTAGTATCCAGCCATATTTCCGCGAAGGTTCTCCCACAATTGCGTACTGGTAATTCTCATCCAGGCCGATAATCCAGTAATCTCCCCAGAAAAGCGATATTCCCAGAAGCCTGACAAAGCTCACTTTTAATTTGGCATTGGATATTGTACCCACAACTTTTGCGATGCCATTGGCTTCAGCAAACGATCCGTCTTTTTTCATACAGCGATTCTGGACACCGATTCGTCCGTCATCCCGCAATGTGTATCGGGCTGTTGTATTGCCCGTGCACATTTTCTGAAAAGTGTTGGGGATCTTTGCGATCTCGTACCAGAGGCCGATGTATTTTTTTAGATCGACATGATCTACGGTAATCATCTTTTTATTATTCATCGGATCACCACCTGATGAGAAAATTGGGAAAATGAGCAGACAAATGAGAATAACAATTTCCCGAATTTTTTTGTTCATTGCAAACTCCTTGAATCGATCAATTCAGGATTCTTTTACTCAAATAGAAGGCCGAGTCCTATCAACTTTAACGCTCAAGAGCAGTGCTCCTGAGCGTTAAAATTGTCTATTCCGAAAAATTCTGCTGGAAATGTACAGACTGAAGAGTATATGCTACTTAATGTACATCGCCTTTTTAACTTCACTGAATGTTTTTCCGCTTTTTAGTGATTTTGCTGTCATCTGGTAAAAATACAATCCGCCCGGGAGTTGATCCGGCTGGAACTGAACTTTATGGATGCCGGGAACGTTCACTCCCTGAAAAAGCGTTGTGATTTCCCTTCCCATGATGTCGAAAACCCTGACCGATACCTGACTGATTTCCGGAACAGAATACTCAATCACGCAAGAAGGATTGAACGGATTGGGATAACTTTGACCGAGCGCAAACCGTTCAGGCATCTGTGCCTGGGCGTTGTACTCATCAACGGCGGTTGTTCCTGAAAAAGCGAGATCATCGATAAGTATAACAGAACCGGTGTGATAATCATCTCCATAAGGACCGGCGATTGTAATCATGATATCGCACATATTGGGTACCCGACCATCAATGTATTCCATATTAGTAGTGAATTGTGTATAAGAGGCAGCTGCGTTTGTTGTTGTGAAAGTACTTGCTCCAATGGCTTCATCATTGATGTAGGCAACGACCACAATTTCAAGCTCATCTCCACTAACAGGGGAAAACTGATAATATCCTGTCAGGGAAGCATGACGTTGTGAAACCGGAAATCCACCAGCATCCGCACCTGCAATCGCAATCGGACCATAGGGATAACCATAATAAGCTAGGACCTCGCCGCGCAGTGCAGAGGAGCCCGAGTGTTTTGTCGATGATTGTGTAATGGGAGCAGCAATAGTAACTATATTGCTTGTGAACCAGCCATCCGGCTGGCCGGCTGTCCATTGTTCGAAACCCGCATTGGGAATCTGGGCATGGGAAGAAATCGGCAACATTGCGAACAGGACAATTAGTGTTAATATAGTAAAATACTTTTTCATGTTTAACTCCTTTTTAAAATGAAGTGTTTTTTTATCAATAAAAGATTTCAATCTGTTGTTTCTCACCTTAATCAATGTTCTTTATTTTTCCCCCTTTCAGGCAGTACGGATATAAACATTCTGCATATTTACATTATATAAATTTTGTGTCCGGGCAAGGAGAATTTTGAAACGATGAAAAATTCATCTTCCACGCAAGGCACTGGTTTTGAATTTTGGCTGTAAATATCTACCTCCTTTGGCTTAATGTGATATTCTGGATGAATGGACTAAATACTAATCTAATGAATAAACGGTTCCATAATAAATGATTTCCATTTATTTTAAATGAATGACAGATCCCTTATTGTCAGGATTTTAAAATAAAAAAAGCTGGCAGATTTTTTTTAATATTCCGGATGGAATTATTTCTATCAGATTAACCAGAGCCAGCTCCGGCAGAGAAGAAGAAAATGATATTTTTTATTTAATATGTGCATGTTTTCTAATTATCCTTTTTTGGTATGTCACATTTTCAAATATAAAATAGATCACTCTAAACAGGTTAATCTTGAATCCTGATAAGACAATTTTAATTAAAAGAAGTCAAAAAAGCAATAGGTATTTTTTTGACCGGATTCTCGAACGATTCTGTAAAAAAATACACTTTTTCTTTTGTTTAATATTTCAATCCAACAGTCGTTTCTGACCTTCGATTTTTAGAATTTCTGTAATGTTCTGCGAGGCTTCGAGACAACCGAGATACTTTCCTGATGCGTCTCTGAGCGCATGGTATTCGATCAGTATTTTCTGCGGCTCTTTTTTACCTTCCATATTCAAATCGATCCAGAATTGTGCTTTATCCCGTTTGCCGGATTTCATTTCAGAAATGATTTTTTCGACTTTATCCAGACTCTGCCTGGGATGGCAATCCCGGACATTCCGGCCCACGACACTCTTGGGTCTTTTGAAGATTCTTGTTTCGTGTCTGTTCCAGGCCAGCACATAATCGTTGACATCGACAATGGAAAACTCAACCGGAAGGGTTTCCAGAAGTATGTCCAACATTTCCTTTTTTAAATCACCAATCATCGTATCTCCTTTCCGTTATTTTAAAATATTTTTTCCAGTTACACCATCAAATCCTGACGGATAAACGCCACCCCGGATTTAAGGCGTAAGCTTCTTATTTTTCAAATGGTAAATCAAATCGTATTTATCGCCTGATCCGCGCGTTTCCTTCCCAGACGCTCCATACTTGCTCTTCATCGGCGGGCTGCGCATAATCCGTCAAAAACGTGGTCGCCAGGGCGCCGGCGGCCCAGCCGAACTGAATCCATTTTTCCGGTTTCCATTCTTTCAGGATCGCGTAAAGCATGCCGCCTACAAAACCGTCTCCGCCGCCGATCCGGTCGAGCACCCTGATTTCGCGGGGTTCCACGACATGCCAGTTGTCTCCTTCGGACATGATCGCGCCCCACAAATGTAAGTTTGCATTGACAACCTGGCGCAATGTGGTGGCAAATACGGATGCATTCGGATAAGCGCTCTTTGTATTGCCGATCATTACTTTAAAACTGTCAATTTTATCGGAAAGATTTTTCCCGCCGGCTTCCGGGCCCTTGATGCCAAGACACAGTTGAAAATCTTCTTCATTGCCAACGAGGATATCCGACATACCGGCGATTTCCGAGAAAAGTCCACCTAATTCTTTTTCGCGGTTTTTCCAGAACGAAGCGCGGTAATTCAGGTCGAATGAAATCCGGGTATCGTATTTTTTAGCCGCTTTGGCAAGTTCGAGACAGAAAGCGCCTGTTTCCGGGGAAAGGGCAGCGATCAAACCGGACAGGTGCACAATCTGAACCCCTTCCTTTTGAAATATCCGTTCCAGATCAAAATCTTTCACATTCAGTGTCCTGCCCACTTCGCCTGCACGGTCATTTTGCACACGAGGTCCGCGGGAGCCTGCCCCGCTGTCCGCGATATTAATTTGATGACGGAATCCCCACGGGCCGCCCTGTTCCACTTCCTTGCCTTCGACATCCATGTGGCGGCTGGCAAGATTGTCTTTGATCAGCCGGGCAACGGGGCTTCCTTTGACGAAGGTTGTCAGCACTTTAACAGGAAGACCGAGATAGGAGACGACACTTGCCACATTGGATTCAGCGCTCGTTACATACATCTTAAATGTATCGCTGCAATGGACAGGTTGTCCATTGACAGGTGTGATTCGTATTCCCATGCTGGTGGGGATAAGAAGGGAATAGGAGTTGTTTTTACGAAGTGTGATTTTCATGGCAAATTCCTATATTTGTGGTTGAAATCATACTCTCATCATGAATCGATAGTAACATGAATATTTAAGTGTAATAAATATGAAATTATTTTCCAAGAGGTAAAATGTTTTTTATGGGGGAGAAGAATTTGGGATTTCATCTTCTGGTAAATATCACTTCCATTACCAATTGAAATTTACCTTTGGAATCCGGATTTCCCATTTTCAGAATCACTTTATCTTTGTTGATTTTTTGAAATGTCTGCATCAATGAGGTGTCATGCCAGTTCATGAATAGAGTTTCGTTATTTAAAAATTTGCATGTCGCAATGGCAAAGTTGCCCGAATTCTCGAACCACCAGTACCGGTAGGCTTTCAATTTATCGTCCCAAGCAAAAATGCCGTGTGCCGAACCGGTCTCTCCGTTTATCAGAGTGGAATAGTCGAAGAAGACATATTGATTGTCCAGGGCTTTTTTGAATTCTCCGGTTCCCGAACCTGTCATGGCTTCGCCGATTTCACTTTTGGGAATATGATATTCCAGTTTCCATTGTCCTAACAAGAACTGAAATTTTTGCATCATATTCTTTTCCTCTGCCCTTATGAAGTTGAAGGAATAAAGTGCAAATATAAAGATTATGAACAGAAATGATTTTTGATATCCGGTGATTTTAATTTTATGTTGTTTCATAAGAAGTATCTTTTATGTTAAAGGTGTCAGCCTTTTATTTCTTTTGTATGATCGCACGGGATATTTATCCCCAAAGGGATGGTTATCCTGGGTAATCGGAATTATTTTCTTCTTTTGGATATTTTAACAAATATCAATTGAATTAAAACAAAAAACCGAAAAAAGTCAAGAAAATTTATTTTGCTTCTTTCTGAAAAAGAAACAGGCGGTAAGTTTTGTATTTTTTAAAATTCTCTGCGTTTCTTGCGCCGCTGAAATACTTCCGGTTGATCTTGGCGATTTTCTTTTTAAATTTCCACAGCAGGATCTTTGAAAAGAAGGGCGAGCGGCTTTTTAAAAATTTGATAATCAGGTTCCAGATCGGCAATCCGGCATTCATCATCAGGTCATTCACAATATCGAGATTGGGCGCGGTTTGTTCGGTAATATCGATGTCCTGAACAAGTGTGAATGGGTGGTCGGAAATGAGATTGCGGAATTCAGTCAATTTATGTCCGCCGCCTAACACGCTTTCGCCTTCGGCATCGGTCTTGAAGAAGTCGCAAATTAAAAGGTAGCCCCCGGCATTCAGGAGCTTCACAGTATTTTGAAACGCCTTCTCCATGTTCACGTACTGAAAACTCTCGCTGAACAGGACGACATCGTACCGCTTGTCAGTCTTCAGATTTTCGTAACTGCATTCGAAAATCTGGCTGCGGTTCCCGAGCAGCTCCCGTGCATGCCTGGCGAGCGTACTGCTGGGGGAGACGCAGTCAACCTGATATCCTCTTGAAGATAATTTTTGAGCCAGTTTTCCAACACCGCATCCGACATCCAGAATGCTTGCCGCTTTCTCCGGAATGTGGGAGATCAGGAATTCGGAATGGTTTTCCTGGGCCTTGGGCAAATTGGCCAGTTCAAGTTCGAGGTCTTCGGTCCAGTATCCGTAATGCATATGTTCGGTTTTGAAAAAGTGCTTGCCGAAGATCAAACCCATTTCCAGCCCGATTTCCTTGGAATCCGCTTTTTTATTTTTTTTCATGGCTTCCCCTGTTTTATTCATGAAACGATTCAAATATTTCTAAATCAGTTTTGTCGAACATAAGACAATGTTTTTCTGTTGATGACCAGTGAATTTCCGATGATCAGCAGAACAATGCCGATCAGTGCCAATTTGGACCAGACGTAATTTTCAAACAATGAAGAGATAGATAATGCGATGACCGGAATGATGACCGGCCCGTACGCCGCCTTGTCCGAACCGATGCTGCCGATGAGCGTGAAGTAGCAGTAAAATGCAATCACCGAACCGAAGAGTGATAAATAGAGTAATGAGAATATATAATTCGCCGATGTATCAAATTCAAAATGTTTCCCTGAAATGAAAGCCAATAGAGCCATAAAAATCGCGCTGTATAGCATACTGTAAGCGTTGGATTGAATGACCGGTATCTTCATTTTAATATTGTATTCCGCAACAATGTTGCCGAAAGAATAAATAAGTGTAGCACCAACGACAAGAAGAACAGCAATAAAGTTTTTGTCGGAAAAAGAGACGGATTTGATTTCCGGCCAGAATATCAAAACGATTCCGCACAGGCCCAAAGAGGCACCGACCAGTACCATGATATTGATTTTTGTTTTTAAAAATATGGCTCCGTTGAAAATATTCATGAATATCAGCGAGGAACAGATCACGGCGACCAGACCGCTCGTCAGCTGGATTTCTGCGAGATAAACCAGCCAGTAGCCGATCGAGAATGAGAAGATCCCCTGTAGAAAAATGAAAAAGTGTTCCCTGGCGCTGAACTTTAATCTCCGACGGGACAGGAAACAGATAATGAACAGGATGACGGAGGCCAGAAAAAAACGGTAAGCGATGGATAGCATGGGATCGACTTTGGCCAGCTGAAACCGGATGGCGAACCAGGTTGATCCCCAGATGAGGATGGTGGCGATATAAAGAATAACATTTTTCATTTACATTCAATCTCGCTTGACGGATGAACTCTTGCCGGCTGGATTAAGAACAGGTCAAAGATAGTAAAATTTTTGCTTTCCGGCAAATCAAATAAACGGTGTAATTAAATTGATTTTGATTGAAGGTTCGATTGGTATATCTCGTGAAGCTTGAAAATGTTTTTAATAAAGTCTTTGCGAATCGAGTCATCATGAAGACGGTGTTCCTCTTCCACGGGAATTTGGGGGAACCGCTTCAGCAACCCGACTGCAAACAGCCCCGTTCCATCGTTTCGCATCGTGCCGTCCGGTAAAAATACTTCGACCTGGTACAGCCCGCAGCTTGGCGATTTTGATTTAAATACAAATCCGCAGAGCGGCAGTCGACTCAGTTCGTCGAGCCGGATTTCTGTCCAGCTTTGCATTTTCGGAGTGATATCCAAACGGGTATCGCAGGTCATCAGGCGGACCGATCCCTGGATTTCCTCGAGCTGTATGGCCTCGCGGGGAACGCCGAGTCCGCATTCTGTTTCCGGGCACACCGGAACATAAGTCACCGATTTTCCCAGTCCATCGCGCAGGTAAGGGTCAAGTTTATGCCCGCCGTTATAACGCACGTGCTTACCCAGCAGACAGGCGCTGATGCCGACGAGTGGTTTGGATTTATCGGGATTTTTCATGGAATGATCTGTTTGAAAAGATATCTGATTCGAACGGTCCTGTTTTGTCATCCATTTATTCGTGCAGTTCGCCGATTAGAAAATCGTATTCTGTTCTGCGGAATGTTTTTAAAAGCGATTTTACAGGAACGGGCATTTTGAGGTGGGAAGGAAGGGATAATATTTTGGCACCCCGCCAAAGCTTGAAATTGTTGATACCTTTTTCCCGGACGACCATTCCCGTAAAAATCAATTCGACTTTGTAATTTTTGGCAAGTTCTTCACGGGCATAATGGAAAAGCAGATCCTGGGCGCGGAGCGGAATGGATTTTTCCGAATTGATCAGGGATTTACCGATGAGAATGCGGTTCACGACACAGCAGATCATAATGGCAACCAGTTCCTGTTCCTGATAAGCACCCAGCAGACACATATCAGGAAAGGACAGCAGTGTGCGGACCCAGTCCGCGAAGGCTTCCTTTTGATTTCTGTTTTTCTGGTATCCGTATTCTGTCCGGCGATAAAATGAGAGATAGACAGGATAGGCCTGTGAAATGAATGGTTCCGGTTCATGAATGTGCTGAATCGAAACGCCGTTCTCGATGGCCTTTCGGACGTCGCGCCTCCGTTCTTTATCAAGCGTTTCGATTTGGTAGGAGTGAACTTCATCAAAAATAATCATGTGAAGCTGGGAGTTGACACGGGATTCTTCCTTCACCGGGAACTGCACCATCTGCGAGAAAGGGAAAAGCCGGACAGTCTCCTCACAGGGGTAGGAGTCGAATGGGAGGAGAGGCCTGTAAAAAAACGGCCGGACTTCGCGCCACCAGATGGCTCCCTTTTTAATCAGGCGGCTGCCTGTCTTTTGCTCAAGCTGTGCGTATTCGTCGATATTCATCTGTATAAAGATACGACACAAAATAATAAATTCAAAATGGTTCTGTCGCCCATTAAAATTGAAGTTGATTTCTTTAAAAATTCATTTATATTAAAGAGTAAT
>CAZTZL010000085.1:0-12521 GCA_964617625.1 uncultured bacterium | reverse complement strand
AAGTTGATTTTTAAAATCGAAATTTGTATATTTGGTAGCTTTTGGAGGGCTAGACATAACTGGTAAGGCAGCGGTCGTGCCAGCCGAAGGCCTGCCGTAGGCAGGCGGGCTGATCCGCCTCTGGCGGAAAAACCACCGGTTGAAGTTATATGTTTTATATCTATGTATTAAAGAGTCGCAAAGACGGAAACTTGTACATAGGTAGCAGTGGGGATTTAGAAACACGCATTAAGGCACATAACAGCGGAAAAGTAAGATCCACAAAAGGAAGAAGGCCTTTAATACTCGTTTACTACGAATCTTTTTTAACAAAAACGGAAGCGAGGGGAAGAGAGCGTTTTTATAAGAGTGGAGCAGGAAGGAGAGTATTAAAAGAGAAACTTGAGGAGATGGAGGGCTAGACCTAACTGGTAAGGCAGCGGTCTTGAAAACCGCCGGGCTTATGCCCTTGGGAGTTCGAATCTCCCGCCCTCCGCGGATTAAAAAATATTTTATTATTATTGGTTCGCCAAATTTTCGGAGAGGTGGCCGAGCTGGCTGAAGGCACAGGTTTGCTAAACCTGCGTAGGGGCAACTCTACCGAGGGTTCGAATCCCTCCCTCTCCGCTTTTTATTATCACCCCTTATAGGAGTGAATCAAAAAAATTATTGTCTGTAGTCCCGATATTTCGGGATGGACAAAGTAAGTTGCCAACTCCACAAATATTTCTGATACGATCACAAGATGAATTCCCAAAAAATCAAAGTTCGATTTGCACCCAGTCCGACAGGATATCTACACATTGGCGGTGCAAGAACCGCGTTGTTTAACTACCTGTTTGCCAGACATTATCAAGGCCAATTTCTCCTGCGCATTGAAGATACGGATGTATCGAGATCTGATCCCGAATTAACAAAGGCAATTCTTCGAAGTCTTCAATGGCTGGGTCTGGATTGGGATGGAGAAGTCATTTATCAATCCAACAGAATCTCAATTTATCGTGAAATTTGTGAAAAGCTTCTCAAATCAGGGAAAGCGTATCGCTGTTTTTGTACGGAAGAGGAACTTGAGGTGAAAAGGGAGCAAGCAAAAAAAGAAAACCGGAACACCAAATATGACCGTACATGTCTTAAATTATCCGAAACACAAGTCCAGGAAAAATTGGATAGCAATGAATCGTTTACAATTCGGTTTTATGTCCCGGGGGGAGAAATCGTTTTCAATGATCTGGTATACGGCAAGATCTCGGTAAAAAATGTTGAAATCGAAGATTTCATTATTCTGCGTTCAGACGGTTCTCCAATTTATCAGGTTGCGGTGGTCACAGATGATCATGGCATGGGAATTACCCATGTGATTCGAGGGGATGATCATCTTTCCAACACACCCAAACAAATTTTGTTGTATCAGGCTTTGGGATGGTCTGTTCCTGAGTTTGCCCATGTTCCTTTGATTCTGGGGCCGGACAAGAAACGGTTGTCCAAGCGGCACGGTGCGACTTCGGTGGAAGCCTATCAAAAAAATGGATATCTTGCTGATGCCCTTGTTAATTTTATCGTTCTTTTGGGATGGGCTTCGAAAACAGATGAGGAAATCTTGTCATTGGCCGATTTAATCGAGCGGTTTTCTATCGAAGGGATCAATAAGAAATCAGCTGTGTTCGATGAACAAAAACTGCTTTGGATGAACGGAGTCTATATACGATCCAAATCTGAAAAGGATCTATATGACTTGGTCATTGAATTAATTCGGTCAATCGAACCTGTTGATGTGCAATGGGATTCGGATTATGTGATTCGATTTATATGTTTAATGAAAGACCGGGTGCGAACACTGCGGGAATTTGTATCAAACGGTTTTTATTTTTTCAGGGATCCTTCCGAATACGATCCGAGCGGAGTGCAAAAATATTGGCAGGAAGAAGATGTCATTGAATCTCTTGAAATATTGATGACACGTTTGAGTTCCGATAATGATTGGAATGAAACCTCTCTGGAAAAAATCATACGAGGAATGGCGGAAGAAAAAAATGTAAGTGCTGGAAAAGTTATTCATCCGATCCGGTTGGCATTAACAGGAAACACGGCCAGCCCCGGTTTGTTTGAAATGATGGTTTTACTCGGGAAAGAAACCGTAATCAAGCGAATTCAAAAGGCGATCGGCTATATCAAATCCAAATTAACTACTTTAGGATAGAAATCATTTGTAATTATTGCAAAAAAATAACTTGCGTTTTTTCTCCTCTTTGATTATAATGTATGGTCGAAATGAGTAAGTGTGCTCATTTTTTTTCTCTGTTTGCGTTATCGTTCACGCTATTGTAAAATAAAAGATTATGGTTACACTTCAGGAAATTGCACGACGTGCCAGTGTTTCGATTGGTACGGTAGACCGTGTGCTGCACGAACGGGGCAGGGTTTCTCATGAGACAAAATGCCGTGTCCGGCGCATTGTAGAAGAATTGAATTATCGTCCGAATGTAATGGCCAGAAATCTTTCTCTAAAGAAAGTATTCCGGTTTGGTGTTTTATTTCCCGAAAGTTATCAGGATGGAAAATACTGGGAATTGCCGGTCGAAGGTGTGAAGAAGGCGATTGGTGAATTGAAAATGTACAATGTGGACTTAGAATATTTTTTATATGACAAATATTCCGAGTTTTCATTCCAAAAAGCCTGTGAAAACGTACTGAAATATAAAAATAATCTCGACGGACTGGTTGTCGCTCCCGTTCTTTCAAAGGCATCTGAGAGAATGATTTGTCAAATACCCGATACACTGCCTTATATTTTTATCGATTCGTATATCCCACAAAGCCATTCGCTTTCATATATCGGCCAGGAATCTTTTCAAAGCGGTATTCTTGCAGCGAAATTAATGCAGCTACAGATAAGCCGTGGCCGAATAGCCGTGTACCGTGTTTTACCGCAAGATTATCATATTGAAGATCGAATCCGCGGGTTTTGTTCAGCCTACAGTAATACGGCCCAATTTCAAATTGATATCTTCGATGCGGACCGGCAGCAAAGTTCAAATGTGTTCTATGAATTAAGCGAGAAAATCTTTAATAACGATTCAATCATAGCAGGTGTGTTTGTTCCGTCTGCGTGTACACACCAGGTGGCCGAGTATCTGGTTTCTACGGGAAAAGCAGAAACAACAGTCTTAATTGGTTATGATCTCGTCGAACAGAACCGCAGATATCTTGCCGATGGTGTGATCAATTTTTTAATAAGCCAAAGACCTGCCATGCAGGGGTACCAAGCGATTTATTCTTTATACAAGCACGTGATTCTTAAAGAACCGGTCGAACAAAAAATGATTATGCCGATGGATATTTTGACCAAAGAAAATCTGAACTATTATGAAGGATAAAAAACGTAATTACTCATTCATAATAATTAAAAGGAGGGATTAGAATGGGGACATTTCATATCGTTGACTGGATCGTCATCTGCATGTATTTTCTCCTTCTCGCAGGTGTCACGATGTGGGTAATCCGGAAAAACAAGGACACGGCGGACGATTATTTTCTTGCGGGGCGAAATCTTGGATGGTTTATCGTCGGAGCTTCCATTTTTGCCTCAAACATCGGTTCAGAGCATCTGGTTGGACTGGCCGGTTCGGGTGCTACAGACGGGGTTGCTATGGCGCATTATGAGCTTCATGCCTGGTGCCTTCTGGTGTTGGGTTGGGTTATGGTGCCGTTTTATATGCGGTCCAAGGTGTTCACCATGCCGGAATTTCTTGAGAAACGATTTTCTCCAGCGGCACGTACAATGCTTTCTGTCATATCGCTCGTGGCATATATTCTAACGAAGATCGCTGTCGGCATTTTTGCGGGCGGTATTGTGTTCAGTGTTCTTCTGCCTGAGTTGCATCTCAATCTCATGGGGCTGCAATTGGACAGTTTCTGGATCGGATCATTCCTGGTTATCATTCTTACCGGTATCTATACAGTGATCGGCGGTCTGCGTGCAGTAGCTTATACAGAAGCCATCCAAACACTGATCTTAATACTGGGTTCGGTACTGGTGACGATTTTTGGTCTCAAAGCTCTGGGGGGTTGGGCAGAGCTTCGTACTGTGTTAGGTTCAGATATGTTCAATCTCTGGAAACCGCTTGTTCCTGCTGGTGTCGAGGGGACCTGGGCGCCGATACAACAGGTTGTACAGACGGTAAGCGCCAACGGAGTGGCTGTCGAGAAAGTGGTCAAGCAGGCTTGGTATTTTAATGACAATTATCCCTGGCTTGGGATGTTGTTCTGCGCTCCGATTGTTGGTCTCTGGTACTGGTGCACGGATCAGTACATCGTACAACGTGCTCTGGGTGCCCGGAATGAGCAGCAGGCAAGGCGCGGTTCTATTTGGGCTTCATTTTTAAAACTCCTGCCGGTGTTTATCTTTATCATCCCGGGCATGATTTGTTTTGCTCTGGCTGCGAGCAATAATTTATCTCCGGAGGTGGTTGAAAAAGTCGCGGTCATTAAAAATACGTTATTCAGTAGTCAGGGGGTATTAATTCGTGACGAGGCACAGAAAGCGTTTCCTTTACTGGTTTCATCGATATTACCCACCGGAATCCGTGGTATTGTGGTAGCCGGTTTATTAGCAGCTCTGATGAGTTCGCTGGCCGGAGTCTTTAACGCATCATCTACACTTTTTACGATGGATTTTTATTCCAGATTTAAACCCAAAGCAACACAGCATCAACTGGTCTGGATCGGACGTGTTGCCACGGCCGTGATGGTGCTGATCGGTCTTGCGTGGATTCCCGTGATTAAGGGAGGTAAAGGATTATACGATTATCTGCAGGGAGTACAGGCCTATCTGGCGCCTCCGATCTTTGTGGTATTCTTTATGGGTGTGTTCAACAAACGGTTGAACGCCAAAGGTTGTTTGTCAGCAATGGTAGTGGGTTTTATTCTCGGCCTCTTTCGTTTGATTATTGATACACCTGTTAAACTCATGCATGATTTCAGTTATGCCAAAGGTTCCTTTTTCTGGATTGTGAATCACATCTATTTTCAATATTTCAGCATCATCATCTTTGTGGTTTGCGTCGTCGTAATGGTAGTTGTCAGCCATCTCACTACGGTTCCGAAGTACGATCATATCAGCGGGCTGACATACGGTACAGTGACTTCGGAAGACAAGAAAAAATCCCGTTCCAGCTGGAACATGATGGATGTCATTACTTCGGTGCTGCTTGTGGCGATTATTGTCGTGATCTATCTGTCCTTTAGAGGATAAAAAATCTATTCATCAATTAAATAAAAGGAGAAAGTTCGATGTCAATCAAAGTCACAGTTGGTAAGAAAGAATTTTTCCCAGGTATCGGGAAAATACCATTTGAAGGTCCGGAATCCAAAAATCCTCTGGCTTTCAAATTTTATGAGGAAGACCGCGTGGTTGCGGGCAAACCCATGAAAGATCATTTCCGTTTTGCCATTGCCTACTGGCATACGTTTTGTGGAACGGGTGCAGATCCTTTCGGTCCAGGAACCGTGGATTTTCCGTGGGATGCGGCTTCCGATCCCATGCAGGCTGCAAAAGACAAAATTGATGCAGCGTTTGAATTTATTAGCAAACTTGGGGTCCCTTTTTATTGTTTTCATGATCGAGATATGGCTCCAGGTGATTCAGTTATTGAATTACAGAAAAATTTAAAGGAGCTGGTTGCTCTGGCAAAAAAGAAACAGGAAGAATCCGGAGTGAAATTATTATGGGGAACTGCCAATGTGTTCAGCCATCCGCGGTATATGAACGGTGCAGCCACCAATCCCGATTTTTATGTTATTCCGCATGTTGCTAATCAGGTCAAAGGCGCCATCGATGCAACGATCGAACTGGGTGGAACCAATTACGTTTTTTGGGGAGGCCGTGAAGGTTATTTTACACTGTTGAATACCAACATGAAACGGGAAATTGAACATCTTGGTATGTTTCTCCAGAAAGCAAGAGATTATGGCCGGAAAGCCGGTTTCAAGGGCAACTTTTTGATCGAACCGAAACCAATGGAGCCGACCAAGCATCAATATGATTTTGATTCTGCGACGGTCATTGGTTTTCTGAACAAATACGGTTTGGAGAAAGATTTCAAAATCAACATCGAAAATAACCACGCCACACTGGCTGGTCATACGTTCGCCCACGAAGTCCAGACGGCCTGTGATGCCGGTGTGTTCGGCAGTCTCGACATCAATCAGGGCGATCCCTACAACGGTTGGGATACCGATGAATTCCTGCGTAATTTGTACGATGCCATCGAACTAATGATGGTTCTGCTTCAGCACGGTGGTATGGGCAAAGGCGGGATGAATTTCGATGCCAAGAACCGGCGCAGTTCGACAGATCTTGAAGATATTTTTATCGCCCATATTTTGTCCATGGATACCCTGGCAAGAGGATTGGTCATTGCCGACAATGTTTTGCATAAGTCCGAACTCCCGAAAATGAAAAAAGAACGGTATGCCAGTTTTGATTCCGGTGATGGCGCCAAATTTGAAAAAGGCGAACTGGGTCTGGCAGAACTGGCAGCGTTAGCTGAAAAGGGCGAGCCCAAACAGATCAGCGGCAAACAGGAACTGTACGAAGCGATTCTGAATCAGTATATTAAATAATTTTTATAACGAGGTGTAAAAGCATGAAGAGGTCGTCTCAATTGATTTTCTTCATGCTTTTATATCTTATAGATATTTTAGAAATAAGAGAGGTTTGAAATGGAAGGACTTTATGCTGGGCTGGATGTTTCCACCCAGAGCTGTAAATTAGTGATTGTCGATCTGAAATCCGAAAAAGTAGCTTTTGTGTGTGCGATCAATTATGATAAAGATCTTCCCAAGTACGGCACAAAGCACGGTGTAAACCGGAATCAGCCCGAGGGAGTTTCAGAATCCGATCCCAATATGTGGATCGAAGCGGTAAATGGTGTGTTCGAAAAAGCCAAAAAAGCCGGAATTGCGATGGATCAAATCCGCTGTATCTCCGTTTCCGGTCAGCAGCACGGGCTGGTTTCCATCGATGCAGAAGGAAATCTTACCCGTCCAGTGAGCAAATTGTGGAACGACTTTTCGACACTTGAAGAGTGCGATATTCTAACAGAAAAAGTCGGCGGTCTCGATGCCATGGTGGCAGAAGTGGGAAACAGTCAGCGAACCGGATATACGGCAGCCAAAATTTTTCACATGGTGCGCCATGAACCAGACAATTATGCCAAGACCACCACACTTTTTCTCGTCCACAATTACATTAATTTTTATCTGACCGGCGGTGTCCGTGTGATGGAACCCGGAGATACGTCGGGCATGGCTTTGTGGAATCCGAAAACCGGAAAGTGGTCCGAAAAGGTGATGGCGGTCATCGCTCCGGATTTGAAGGAAAAGATTCCCGAATTGAAACCGTCTGATGAAAGCATCGGTACGATTTCTCAGGAATTAGCCCAAACGTTTGGATTTTCTCCTGACTGCAAAATCGACGCCGGGACCGGAGACAATATGTATGGCGCTGTGGGTACAGGAAATGTGGAACCGGGCATCGTGACGATCAGTCTCGGCACCAGCGGTACGGCCTACAGCTATATGGAAACACCTTATGTGGATCCGACCGGTGAGATCGCTGCTTTCTGCGACAGTACGGGACATTATCTGCCTCTGCTCTGTGTATCCAATCTTGCCAACGGTCAAGATGAACTTTTCAAACTGCATGGTCTATCTTTTGAGGATTTTGAAAAATTCGTTAATGAAACAAAAGCAGGCAATGAAGGACGCCTTCTGATTCCCTGGTACATGGGTGAAAGGACGCCGGATGTGCCTCAGGCCGCAGCAGTCTATTTTGGATTCGGTCTTGGAGATTTTACGAAAGAGATCCTCTGCCGGGCTGTACTTGAAGGCCACATTCTGAATCTTTTTGACGGCTTCAAACGCATGCCGATCAAACCCAGAGAAATACGGTTGACCGGCGGGATTTCTAAATCCGATGCCTGGGGCCAGACCATAGCCGATATTTTTGAGGCGGAAACGGTTCCTGTGGAAGGAGAGGGCGCTGCGCTGGGAGCCGCTCTGCATGCAGCCTGGGTGTGGCTCAAGGAAAACGGCCAGAATATTACGTTGAAGGATGTGGTTTCTCCCTTTGTGGTTCTCGATGAAACCCGAAGAAGGAAACCGATTCCTCAAAATGTCGCTGTCTATCAGAAGCAGAAGAAATATTTTTCAGCGCTGAGCGCGAGAGTACGCGGCAAGAGCGGAGAAGATCCGTTTGCACTGCGTATGCAGCTTGTGTAATTGATAATTTGCATCATTTCTGTATGAAAGCCCGCATCAGCGGGCTTTTTTATGAACATTTTAGATGTGAATGCTCATTGATAGGTATAAATTCTATTGTGGTTGGATTAACACCCACCTAAATCCTCTCTCAAGGGAGGACATTTTTTCTTCTCCCCTGACAGGGGAGAACCTCGACTATTTTTATAGGTCGAGGTAGAGGGGTGTCTCACCCACCCTCAACAATCTTGATCTCCTCTAAATTGCGGGAATGGTCAAATGCGTTCTATTTTTTTCCGAAAAATATTGATTTTAACGGTTGCAAATATTAACTTAATAGACTTGCTTGGTCAATTTTTTTAATCATAAATTAAGGAAGAGTCATCATGAAAAAGTTTAAAAAACAAACGATAGACGGAAATACGGCGGCGACCCATGTGGCTTACGCATTCAGCGATGTGGCAGCCATTTATCCGATTACCCCTTCGTCTTCGATGGGAGAACTGGCGGATGCCTGGGCTGCCAATAACCGGAAAAATATTTTCGGGCAAACTGTGGATGTGATCGAGATGCAGTCCGAAGGAGGCGCTTCGGGTGCTGTGCACGGATCGCTCTCCGCAGGCGCTTTGACCACAACATTTACAGCCTCGCAGGGACTGATGCTGATGCTTCCCAACATGCATAAGATTGCTGGTGAAATGCTCCCGACGGTTTTTCATGTTTCAGCCAGATCGCTTGCCTGTCAGTCGCTTTCCATTTTCGGCGATCATTCGGATGTGATGTCGGCCCGGAATACGGGATTTGCATTGCTGGCAGCCAGTTCGGTTCAGGAAATCATGGACCTGGCGATTGTCTCGCATCTCAGCACGCTGAAATCCAAAGTGCCATTTCTGAATTTTTTTGACGGATTCAGAAGTTCGAGTGAAATCCAAAAAGTCGAGATGATTGATTATGAGACACTTGCCGGCCTGATCGATATGAAATATGTGGAAGATTTCCGGAGCCGCGCTCTCAATCCGGAAAAACCGCTTGTGAAAGTGGGGCAGCAGAATCCGGATGTTTATTTTCAGGGACGCGAAACCGTCAACAAATACTATCAGGCGGTTCCTGCGATTGTTCAGGAATACATGGATCAGGTGGCCGGCCAGATCGGACGGCAGTACCATCTTTTCGATTATTTCGGCGCACCCGATGCCGAGAGAATCATCGTGATTATGGGCAGCGGCGCCGATACGGTCGATGAGACAATTCAAACTCTTAACAAGCAGGGTGAAAAGGTGGGGCTGATCAAAGTGCGTTTGTACCGGCCATTTTCGACGGAACATTTTATAAAAGCCCTTCCGGAATCCGTGAAAAAGATTGCTGTTCTGGACCGAACCAAAGAGCCCGGATCGATCGGCGAACCGCTTTATCTCGATGTGGTGGCTTCTTTAAAAGGAAAGAGCATTACAATTGTTGGCGGACGTTATGGCCTTTCGTCCAAAGAGTTTACGCCTTCGATGGTCAAGGCAGTGTACGGCCATCTGGACGGTGCCTGCACGCACGGTTTTACTGTAGGGATCAACGATGATGTCACGCACACCTCCCTGGAAGTCAAGGAAAAAGTCAATACGGTTCCCGAAGGGACCATTTCCTGCAAATTCTGGGGTCTGGGATCGGACGGAACCGTCGGTGCGAATAAAAACTCGATCAAGATTATCGGCGATAATACCGACATGTACGCGCAGGGATATTTTCAGTACGATTCCAAAAAATCCGGTGGAATCACGCGCAGCCATCTGCGGTTCGGCAAGTCTCCGATTCAATCCGCCTATCTCGTTGTGGACGATATCGATTTTATCGCCTGCCACAACCCGGCCTTTATCGGACGTTACGATGTGCTTGAAGGCATCAAAGAGGGGGGTGTTTTTCTTCTCAATTCCAACTATTCCAAAGATGAAGTTTTCGAGCATCTCACCGAAGATATGCAGCGGACGATCATCGATAAGAAAATTCAGTTTTATAATATAGATGCCTTAAAAATTGCCGAAAGCGTGGGGCTGGGACTGCGGATCAATACGGTCATGCAGGCCGCGTTTTTTATCATTTCCAAAGTTCTTGAACGTGAAACAGCAATCAAAATGATCAAAAACTCAATCAAGAAATCATATGAGAAAAAGGGTGATGAAATTGTCAAGATGAACTGGGAAGCGGTGGATCAGACTGCCAAAGCACTTATACAGGTGAAGGTTCCTTCGCAGGTTCCTGAAAAACATCTTGAAATTAAGAAACTGGTCCCGGATGACTCCGATGCATTCACGAAAAACGTGATCGAAGTAACCATGCGGGAAAAAGGAGATACCATTCCGGTTTCTCAAATGCCGCTTGACGGATTTGTTCCTTCGGGCACCGCAAGCCTGGAAAAACGGGGTGTGGCGCCTGAAGTACCACACTGGATTTCAGACAACTGCATCCAGTGCAATCAATGTTCTTTTGTTTGTCCGCATGCCGTCATTAGAACCAAGCTTATTGATCGGAACGCACTAAAGAATGCTCCGGAAACATTCAAGGCAATCAAGGCTGTCGGGAAAGACGGGGAACAATACGATTACAAAGTTCAGGTGTTTATCGAAGACTGCGTCAGCTGCAAGGCCTGCGTGAATGAGTGTCCCAAAGAAGCGCTGGTGATGAAACCGATTGAAGAAGAAAGGACGGCTGGTGAGAATGACAATGTGCGGTTTTTTCTCTCATTGCCGGAAGATGTTTTGAGTACGTCTGTCAAGGTTTCGACGGTCAAAGGGAGTCAGTTCAAGCAGCCGCTCATGGAGTTTTCCGGCGCCTGCGCGGGCTGCGGTGAAACGCCTTATGTTAAATTGACCACCCAACTTTTCGGCGACCGGATGATAATTGCCAATGCCACAGGCTGTTCTTCCATCTGGGGCGGAACATTTCCCACGGTTCCGTATACTTTCAATAAAGATGGTCACGGACCCGCCTGGGCCAATTCCCTGTTCGAGGACAACGCTGAATACGGATTCGGTATGCGCCTCGCCGTGGATGCCAACCGTAAACAGTTGATTTACAACATCGACAAGGCCCTTGAACTAGGGGTCAACGGCGGATTCAAGGACGCGCTGCTCAAAGCCAAAGAATTGTGGAAAAATACGGATGAAGAAGCCAAATCCAATGCCCTGAAAATCAAGGAAATGCTTCTGGATCTTCTAAAGAAATCCAGTCCCGATCAGAAGAAAGTACTGGCCAGGATCAAAGAGCTGGAAAGTTACTTTGTGGATAAGAGCGTATGGGCGTTTGGGGGTGACGGCTGGGCTTACGATATCGGATACGGCGGACTGGATCATGTGATGGCCATGGGGAAAAATCTCAATGTGCTGGTTCTGGACACCGAGGTCTATTCCAACACTGGCGGTCAGGCATCCAAAGCCACACCTCTGGGATCCGTGGCCAAATTCGCTGAAGCCGGGAAAAAGACGATCAAAAAGGATCTCGGATTGATGATGATGAGTTACGGGTATGTTTACGTGGCTTCTGTGGCCATGGGAGCAAGCAAGATGCAGCTTCTCAAGGCTATGCTTGAAGCGGAGGCGTACGAGGGTCCATCGATCATTATCGCCTATGCGCCCTGCATCAACCACGGGATCGATATGTCGAGAGCTCAGGAAGAAGAGAAACGGGCTGTGGCATCCGGTTACTGGATGCTCTACCGGTACAATCCTCTGCTGAAGAAAGAGGGTAAAAATCCGTTCATTCTCGATTCCAAAGAGCCCTCCATGCCGTTGAACGAGTTCCTCGAAGGGGAGAAGCGATATACTTCGCTAAAACAAACTTTTCCGGACAAAGTAGAAGGGTATTGGACTGATTTTGCAGAGGTCGTACGCAGACGGTATGAAATGTACAAGCGGATGACAGAATAGTTGCCCATTGACAATATTTTGATAAAATCCCTCCTCAATTTCAGGGGAGGGATTTTTTTGAACTGTTCTTTTGATTATTTTAAAAATGATTTGACTTTTTTGGGTATTATTTATAAATTCAACATTCGTTGAAGTCTTTGGGGAGTCGTCCAATGGTAGGACATGCGGCTCTGGACCGTAGGATTGGGGTTCAAATCCCTGCTCCCCAGCCAGTATCGCGCCCGTAGCTCAATTGGATAGAGCATCTGACTTCGGATCAGAGGGTTGGGGGTTCAAGTCCCTCCGGGCGTACGGAAAATAGTAATTAGTTGTTAGTTCTTAGTCTTTAGTTGTTCATATTGATATAATGGTTCAATTTAATCTTTTTATACA
>CAZTZL010000084.1:0-12710 GCA_964617625.1 uncultured bacterium | reverse complement strand
TCGCGTGAAGTTTCGACAAGCAAAACAATTCTCTTCATGTGATTTGTGTTTCTATCCAATTAGGATAACCTGTTTGATTGTAATCGGTTTTTATAGTGCCATTTGTCATAGATGGATTTTCTCTATTTTGTTGTATTTTAATATTCTTTGGTGAAATTCTTAGTCAATCTGAAAATTTCTACCGGAAGATCATCGCTTGCTTTAATTACAGGCGGTTCATTGTATTTAGCCATTGCTTTGCCTAAAGAAGTTTACCTTCGGAAATCATAGAAATATTTTCGTTGGGGCTTAGCCCCAAACTACAAATAATCTGATGCGCCATGGAGGAATCCCGATTATGCAGTATTGACAAATAGACAAATGGTCAATCCCTGATAAGGCGAATAGAGAACCCGTCTAGCTTATTATAGTTGGTACGATACACTTCTGAATAACCGTAATTCAGATACCGGAGCCACGCGAGATAACTACCTTTCTCGGTAGCAGACCAAAAGTAGGCGTCGCGGCCGAGAAAGTGGAAGTAACCATCATAATTACCACGGTAACCAGCCGGAAGCGCCGAAAGGCCGCTTTCGCCAAATGCGGCATTATTTTCAAGTCCACCATTACTCCACAAATCAGCCTCGCCTGCCAGTTTGCTGCCTTCGTTGGTGCCGCGATAACCCGTATTATCAGCTTCTGATTGGCTCATACCCAGGAACATCTCCAGTGCTTTCCATTCTTCGTCACTCGGTACGTGCCAGCCGGCAGGGGCAATACCCCTGCTGTCGTTTAGAGCATACCAATTATATAGACGACCATATATTTCAACATTAACTTCATCATTGTTATAAGCGCATTGAGCTCCTGTTGTCAAATTTCCCCATTCAGTACTATCTTGTACATTTGGTATTGAATCACCATTTCTATATTTTGTAACTTTTAAGTTTTCAGCAGTCCAGATCTGATCACCAATTTTGACAGTATGATAAATATTCCCATCGATATCAGTCACAGTATTAGGAACTGCTGTAGAGTTGTCATTTTTTGTCGGATTTTTTTTATCACAGCTGAATGAGAAAAGAATAAACAGATAAATTAAAATTTGAAAAAGTATTGGCTTTCTCATTTGGTATCTCCTTTGGTCTGGGAATTATTAAACACTTATTAACGCTAACCATATATTATTCGAAACATCTTTGGCATCTAATCATATATGCGGGCATCTAATTATATATGCTTTTGTGAAAATTTCCCTGTTTCCATTTGGACCGAGTCGTTGATTATACAAGATTCAGGGCAGTGCAGGAGATGTAAAATTATTGGATAATATAACAAGCTGCTTTACTAAAATCCACCAATTTTTCAGGAACGGCTTTGTAAATTATTTGCTTAATAATCCGGAAGAAAGACTTTTTCACAGGCTCAAAGTTTTTAGTGGAGTTCTTTACTGTTTTTCAAACAGTTCTACTACCGAAATGTATTTTTCATGAATCATTTTTCTGTCAAATTCCCAAAATTCATTGAGCATGGCCTGGTCTTCCTCCTCGGAAAAATATCCTCTTGCGGCAGGGAAAAAGATCTTGTCCTCTTTTTCAATATGTTTCGGATAGAAGTCCGCCAGCGAGGCAAGATGAGCCGTGATTTCTGCCAAAGCCGTTTGATCACCATTTCGGTAACGGTCATTTGCGTCTATCAGTTTCCTGGTGGTTTTTCGTCCCAGTACATGTTCCTGGATCAGTTCATTCATTAACTGTTGGTCTTCTTCAGACAATCCTTTTTTCTTGAGATCTCTAAAGAGGATATCTTCTTCTTTTCCATGATGCGTTCTGTCTGCATATGTGCGGATAAAATCAACCACTGTATCAATGGCTATTGGATCAACCTTTTTCTTCATTTCGATTCGGGACAAGGTTCGTGTGATTATCCCGATCATTCGATCGATCAAACGGTGTTCTATCATGAGCGGAGCACGTGCCTGCATATTCAACCTCCTTCATTATAGATGTCGAACCAAAGTTTTTACTTTGGAACGAATTATTTCGGAAGGCAATGCCTTCCTTTTTTTATGTCCCGGAAGAAAAGTCAGGGACGGTTAATAGATTTTTGCGTGGACTCCCAGCTTGTGAACGAGCAGTCCGCCTGAATGGGCGGTGTTGTAAAGGAGCAAAGCCGCTGCGGCATAAATGAACAGAAAGATAACGAAAAGCGCCAATAACACACCCGGGCTGAGCTGCTTTTTGAGCAGTTTGGGGCCATATTGAAGCGAGGCGAGAAGCACCGTCAATATCGTGAAGACCGTACGCGCAATTTCGCCCAGGCTCTCATGGTTTTCAAGTGCCTTTTTAATTTCGGGTGTTTGGGGAGCGAGCTCCTTTGCCGCATCGCCGGTCGCCGCCGACAAATAGACGCCCACAGTTCCAATCAGCATAAACCAAAAGGCCATCGATATTAAATTGGCACGCCTTAAAGGTGAAAACAGCCCGATGAATATAAGAACAGGCGACACCAGAAGAAGCACGATCGGAAAATGGGATATACCCGGATGAAGTGCATCCCAGGTAGGAATGGAAGGGAGCTCAAACATCAAACAGGATCCTTTCTTTAAGGTTATCCATACAGAAAAATAATATTGAAAAATATAGCAAGATGATTTGTAAAATCCAATAGAATTTGAAGATTGACCGGATAAATAATCCGCCCTGAATTTTCCCGTTTTCACACATTCGACAGGGAAATCCAGGGCGATTATGATTGTTCGTAATATTGAAATTAAAAGTTCTTTTTTAGTCCCGGCGCATTACTCCAGGACGGTTGAGGAAAATGTCTGCCTGCGGTATAACAGACCTTTCAAAATTCACGAACGGAGAGGCCTTTCATCAATTGGAATAATTAAAGTCCACCATCCATTCGTTTGTGCCGTTTTCCTGCAGTTGAATATAAAGAGACTTGTAGGTCTTTCCACCCAATTTGACATTCGTTTTGGAGGCATTGTCGCTTCCGGTCTCGAAGCCGGCTTTTTTCAAATCCTGCAGCCAGTCATTTATGTCTTCCTGGCTGAGATTAATGAAATATAATTGAAGATAATCCGGCATTTCTTCGCAAGGTTCGATCATACTCGTAAGAGCGCCTTTTTGCAGTTCGGGGATTCCCACAAGCCATGTTTTTGGCCATTTTATGACAGTTATCCTGTTCGAGGATATCTGAAGAATGGTATTGGAATTGAATTGAAGTTCGACATCAAAAAGGTCTTTATGAAAATTCAAGCTGCTTTTTTCTTCAAATCCGGCGGCCTTCAATTGGGCGATGTATTTGTCCAGATCCGATTGATTTGTCTCTTCTATAAGCATAAAGAGACGATAGTTGTTGTTTTTATCCCATTGGTTCCAGCCTTTGAATTTTCCTGCTTTATACACGGGCATATCAGGGTGTACGAATTCTGAAGGCCATTTTGAATGGTCCTGATTTTGTGAAAAAACGGAAGATGCCGTAAAAAGCATGAGAACCGGTATAATCGATAAAAGCTTTTTCATAAAATTACCTCTTTTGTTTAATTTGAAATGTTTGACAAGCCACCATTATTCATAATCAGTAAGTTTGTCAGGATCGTATTCTGCATTGTTTTAGATGACTGAGCTCTCCTTTTTTTCGTACCGGGATAGAATCCCGGGACAATTGGGATTACTGTGCCACCAGTTCCACACGGCGGTTCTTGGCCCGTCCTTCCTCAGTTGTATTTGAAGCAACCGGTGCTGTGGGCCCTGCGCCGAATGGCGTGAGTCGGGCGGCGGCAATTCCGTTTTTGCTGACCAGTGCATTTACCACCGATGCGGCCCTGGACTGGGACAATTTGATATTGGAATCGAACGTTCCGACATTATCGGTGTGGCCGACCACATAGAGTTTGAGCGCCGAATTGTTTTTAAGCAGTTTGGCTATCTCATTGATGGCTGGTTCGGATTCCGGTTTAATGTCGGATTTGCCAGTGTCGAAATAGATGCCGTAAACAGCTGCTTTGCCGGTTTCATTGATTGTGTTCGCGAGACTTTCGGCATTTGCGACGACATCCTGTTTCATCATTTTCTTTTCGATGATATTGACCTTGTATATACCGTTGCTGGCGCCTTCGATCAGTACCCAGACTTCGGTATTATTCTTGACTACTTTCAGAGTCACATACTGGGTGCCGCCGTCTTCAAATTGATAAATCTTCTCACCGCCGATGGCCTTGGCGGCGTTGGTGTAATTACTGATGATCTGCAAACCGCTGGGGATTTTAGTGTCGTCATTGGCATAATAGTCAATATAGTAATGGTGCCCTTCGACGGTCTGGTTCCTGTCAGGTCCGACCGGAAAATCAAAACGGTCAAAATCGATATCCTGGCAGTTCGGGATATAAAAGCCGGGCATCCGGCTGAACAGGGCGGGGTCTTTACAGCCTTCGGAGTCATTTGGATCACTCATACCGAAGGCCTGATTCATGGCTGTCAGAAGGATGATTAAAATCAGAATTCCATAATTGCGTTTCAATATAAACTCTCCTTTTCAAGTTTGAGTTGAATTTGTTCCCATCTGTTACGGACTTTATTGCAGCAGTTTGCACATAAAGTGTCGATGGGTCATTCTTTACTCCGGACAGAAAATTCGGAGCGATCACGAAACAACAATACCAGTAAAAGAATAAACATGAGAATGGGAAATTATCACTTCTATTTCACAATCACAGATTCACAATTGTTCCATCTGCAGAATTGAGAGAGTCGGTATCAGTGCGGAAATAAAGCGGTTGGGCGGCCAGACTCTTTTACATGCTTCTGGAAGGATGTTTTAATGACCTCTGTTGCTTTATGGTTGATTAACCCAGTTTGATCACCTCATATCTTTTAACAGTTTTACAACTTGCAGCAGGTCAGAAGGTACAGTGTGACGACAGTGAAGAGCAAGGTCAGGTACGGTGTTATCTCATGCAGCTTCAAGACAATTGCAGGCATTGGTTTGGGGATGCTCAGCAAACCGCCGGTAATTATAGAGCCGAGGAATAGTAGGCCGGTGATCACTAAACCGGTTAATTCAACCGCACCTGGTGCAGAAGTTTGTATGATTCGGCGAAATGTAATTACAAGGAAAACAACGGTTCCCAATGAGATTAATTTGTGGATCGTCAAAATGATCCCGTTGTACGGTTTTCCGGTTCGGTTCAGATAGATGCCGGATAGAAAGATGATGAGAAAGAACAGCCCTGTAATTAAAATTCTAAGTTGGATTGCACTCATTTATTCGCTCTTTTTATTTTTACAAATGTGCTTGTTTATCCTCTTTTAAATATAATAAATACTCCAACCGTAATCATGGTCATTCCAGACACGGCATTGATTCTATTTTGATACTGTTTTCGCATGAGTATGGATTTCGATACGGTTGCCAGATAACAGTACGAGCCGATGACAATGAATGAAACAGCGAATATAATAAAAATAATGGCTACCACTTCGTAAATTTGTATTTGATTAATATCTATTATTGCGGGTACAATGCTTGCATAAAATAGAATTGGTTTCGGATTTCCCAATGTGACCAACAGCCCTCCTGTCAATGATTTGTATCCGGAGCGTTTCAAATCGTCAAATGCTGCTTCCTTCTTTCTCCGTTTGATTGTATTTACGCCCAGGTATATTAAATAGACACCTCCTATTATTTTAATGACAAAGAACAATTGGCCCATCAATCTTGAAATTGCGGAGATTCCGATTAATGCAAGGAGAAAAAATATGATATCTCCGATAACCAAACCCCCGATGAAAATGAGAGACGATTTAAATCCTTCTGATAGCGCTTTTGAAACAGAAGCCAAAACGCCTATACCAGGTGTCGCCGACAAAACGATCATTCCTAGTAAAAATACCAACAATATTTCACAATTCATTTACATCTCCAGGGTTGCTGCTACTGATCGATTGTGACTGTTTTACAATTCCATGTATTGGTTTCTTTTTCAGCAATGATGATCGCTTCTTCTATTCCCTTTAATTCTGCCACCAATCGACCTGTTTCATCCCATATTGCGCTTCTGCCAGCCGGGACATAGCCTCCTGTTTTCTTACTGTGATTTGACATTAATGTCGTCATTTTATATTCTGACGCATATTCCCGAAGTAATTGTGTGTCTTTCTCATATCCATTGTAGGAAAGCAGCAGGCTGACGGCATATATGGTTGCTCCTGCTTTTGCCGCTTTTCTTGCATGTTCAGGATTAGAGATATCGGCGCAAATAGCCAGTGCGATTTTTTCGTCTGCTAATTTTAGAATGCAATCTTTTGTACCCGGAGAGAAATGCAATTCTTCTCCCGGATGCAGATATTGTTTCGCATATACTTTTACCGTATTATCCGGCAGCAAACAGAGGGCTCCAATATTTAATTTTCCTTCGGGACTTAAAATCGGAGCGCCAACGACTATCACCATACAAGAGTTCCGGGCTATCCTTTTTAGTGGAATCAGTCTTTTGTCATCGATCGATACGATAAAATCTTTTACCGATTCAGGTTCATAACCTGTCAGGGACAATTCCGGAAAAATAATTAGTTGGACACCATAGTCGGCGGCGGCTTCCGCATATTTTTTATGATGAGTAACATTTGCCTCGATATCATCTTTAACGGATGCGGTTTGGGCTATGGCGATTGAAATCTTATGCATAACAATTTATATTTCAAAGAATGAATGTGTTATTTTATGCTTCACCTGAATAATCATTTCAAATGATTGATGGTCTGATCTTTTCCCGATAAAGTTAGCTATGGATGATCCGTCTCATTGTCTGTCCTAAAAGGAGAAGCAGGGAGTCCGGCAGCGTTATACAGATTTGCTTCCGGATTGTCGGCCCATGCGTAACGAACCGCTACCGGGTGTGCAACCGAATTGCACCAAGCAAGAATCTCATTATGTTTGATTTTCGCTTTTGCCCATATAAACTTGCCGTCCGAACCAGCGATAGAAAATCCCTTGACCATACCGCCGTCGCGCGTACAAAGTCCTTCGGCATGAGAAAAGTGGACCCGTATTTTATTGCCCTTGATGGCGAATGATTCGTAGAGAGGTCCTGAGAATTCAATGTCCTGATTATAAGTTTTGGCCAGTGCCCAGAGCGCAAGACGGTGTCCGACATCCTGCTTGTTCTTCGGGTGGATATTGTTTGCTTCACCGATATCGATAATCACAGCCATTCCTGTTTCGGATTCATTGAGTGTCATAAATTGTGCTTCGCGCAATTCCGCCCACTGGCTCTCACCCGGTTCCGATTTTCTTTCCATGTAGTTCGCAAGTTGTACATATAAGAATGGAAAATCGCCCTCGCCCCAGGCTGCACGCCAGTTACGGATCATCATGGGGAAGAGTTTTTGATATTGCCGGGAACGATCCACATTCGATTCACCCTGGTACCAGATCGCACCGCGCAGGGCGTAATTCGTCAAAGGTGCAATCATTGCATTGTATAGCACGGTTGGTGTGTTCGGATTTCCTCCTCCAAATGGCATGGCGGGCGCAGTAGCATAGTTTACCTGGATAGGTGGTGCGGCCAGTTCCACTTTATAAAGCCATTCACCGGCGAGCGGAATTGATTCCGACCCCGAAAGTGAAAGGGACATATCGGTCGGTAATCCTGTGAATCCTCCGTCTCCGGATTGGTCGAAAGCCCGTACGGCGATTACATTCCGCCCTCCGCGTACAAGTGAACCTGGAATCGTATATTCTCTGGGGACTGTCCAGCAGTTTAGTGTCTCACTTCCAATATGGCCGATCTCCACGCCATTGAAATAAGTAATGTCAAAGTCGTCGATCGGTCCCAATTTCAGTTTAAGATCTTTACCTGCCCAGGATTCAGGGATTTCCACAATTTTTCGAAACCAGACAGCACCGTCTATCAGGAGCCCTGCCGGTTCCCACAGGCAGGGAAGATTCATGATCTGCCAGTCTTTGTCAGAGCAATCGGGACTCGCATAACCAAGTTCCAGTCCCTTGTTTCCAGGATCCTGGAGAATATTTTTTTCTTCCCAGTCAGCCCGCAATTCTTTATACTTATTTAAAGCCGCTGGCAGATTTTGCAATGCCTGTTCCAGGCTGTCCAGCATTGAATTAAGCTCTGTGTCTGAAGCGAGCGTTTCACGGCTGGTCCATGCTTCGGCCGTGGTGCCGCCCCACGAGGAATGGATCAAACCGACAGGAACTTTAAGGGCCTGGTTCAACTCCCGTCCGAAGAAATAGGCGACTGCCGAAAAGGTTCCTGCTACATCTGGTGTGCAAACCATCCACTGTCCGACCACGTCTTCCTGGGGTTTGAGAGAAATGGCCCTGGTCACGGTGAATAGACGGATCTGCGGGTAGTTTGCATTGGAAACCTCCTCGGCACCGTTTGCTGAATTCTGCAGCTGCCATTCCATATTGGATTGACCCGATGCAATCCATACCTCGCCGACAAGAACATTCTGCAGAACAATTGTGTCCTTCCCCGAAATTGCCATCTCATGAGGACCGCCGGCTGTAAATGGTCCGATCTGCACTTCCCATTGACCTTTGGCATTGGTCGTATCCATCGCGGATTGACCGGCCATCGTTACAGTAACAATTTCCCCTTGTTCGGCCCAGCCCCATATACGGGCTTTGCTTTCCTGCTGAATCACCATGTTATTGCCGATAATAGCCGGCAGTTTAATCTCGGCATGTGCGGAGATGATGAAAGACAGCAGAAAACCGCATACCAGAATGACTCTGATTAAAGATTCTTTTTTCATGGTTGAATTTCTCCTTAAATTTTGTTCGATCACTTTGGATTTTCTATCCAACATGCGATATGTTTTTAAATCTCGGCAAAAAGCCCATAGACGATCATTTGCTTTCCCGGGGAGCCATATGCCGATTACAAATTATTTTAAGAACGAATCAATTTTCAACAATCAGTTCAGGGCATCAGCCATTCAATACGTGAGTGGCCGTATACCACGTCGCCGCCTGATCATCGAGAGTCGGCCGGCTCGGGCTGATTATCGCACCCGGACCATAACTGCCGTACTCAAAAAAACGGGAGTTTTCTTTAACTTCGAACCGGATTCGGCGTCCCGCAGAGTCGAGGGAAGATATCGGTGCATAGCCTGTGGCTCCAATATGATCGTCCATGAAGCAACGGATGAATACAGCGCTTCCTGAAACGTGAGGATCCGCATTCGGATGCCAGGGACGGCCAAGCCGAACAGAGCCCTTGGGGATTTCCGAACTTTCCCTGACAAAGTGGCAGTCGGTAAAAAGGAATCCATAGGGATACATGATCGATGTGCTGGGGGCAACCACATATCCGGTTGGATTTTTTCTTGCCGATTCCGAGATACAATATCGCAGTCGTGAAAAACGGTCTGCCCGGCTCCGAATATAAAATCGACATGGCCCAGAATCCGGCACCGATAGAAATAATGCCGGCCGGTATTTGCATAGAAAGTATCCTGATACCCGGCTATTTTACAATTGCGAAAGACAGTTTGGTCGCTGCCCGAATCGGTCATGAGAGCGACGGCTTGCGGATTTTGCATCTTCGTCGGGTCATCGTCGCATTTAGCTGCATTGGCCGGATAATCAAATCCATTTTCAATCGTGAGATTTTCTGCGCGAAAATCCGGTACAATAATCCGAAGTGTGAAACAGCCCCGGGTTCCGTATGTTCCACCTTCTGGATTTGGTGTATCTCCGGAAGCATCGTAACCGAGGATCGTTTCGTCCCGGCTTTCGCCCAAAAAACAAATATTGGTTTTATCCACACTTAATTTTTCGTAATAACGGCCCTTGTGGATGTAAATGACGAATGGGTCTTTGTTCGTTTTTGGAGCCATGGAAAGTGCCTCTCCGATGGTTGCATAAGTAGGCGTACCATCGGCGATCGCTCCGGGTGTTCCGGAATAATCCGAAGCAACAACAGCCTGATAAGACGGAACACTGTGCCGCTGACAATGAATGCAGAAAAACAGTGTTAAAATCAATAATGAATATTTATACATAGCATGATGAAAAATGAAATAATTCACCAGTATATAAAATATAATTTCACAATGAACTTGTTTGGTCGCCCAGGATTTCCATATCCAGAATTCAACTCGATGAGAGCCTCGATTTCTTTTTGAATAATGAGGGATATCATGTTTTTTCACCTCGGACAGGAGAGGCAGGGGCATTTAAAAATTGATAGACACACTGTTCGTGATTTGATATAATTTACTATCGTGAAAATTAAAAATCCCAATGCACATAATAATTCGGCAGGTTCTTGATCTCTCCAGATCAGGAAAGCGCCGATACGGAAATGCTCATTTCCAAAATGGTAAAGAACGAAAGGACTTATATAATAAAAACAGATATAAATAAAGAGAAGAGCATAAAAATACGAACTTATAAACCATTCCGGAACAATAAATCTCAATATGTTGATTCTCGTTGCTTTTATTTTATAAAAAAGGAACCACGCAAATGTCCCGTACAGTCCGACCAGTATGTATATATTACGCAAATAGGGTTGTATATATTCCAAATTATGTATGGAGATTTCTTTTTGTGTATTGTGAGTTTTAAAATAGGTCGGGGTTTGCATGGAGAGAATTCTTTGACCCCAGCTTATTTCTTCATTGGTAATAAATAGAAGTCCAATGAACAGTAGCATATACAGAATACCATGCAATACGAGTCTATAATACAAGAAACGTATGGCAATAATGAATGCAATTATCGATGATAAAAAGTAGAAAGAAGCTTGCATGTATTCAATGATACTGTCCTCTTGAATGGCTGGCCGATAAATGCCAGGAGCCATTATTTTTAAACCTAAAAATAGTAAAGAACATATAATCGGGAATAAAAATAGAATTATTTTAATTCGTTTTGCGTTTCCTTTTTTCATTTATTGGCTTCCATTCTCAGATGTATTCCAATTACTGTTCCGTATCTATTCCGATTTTACCAAGCAAAAAATCATGTCATTGTGGAATGTGATCTTGACATAGAGACGGGAATCTCCGCATGGAAGTGAAATTTTATTTGTATCGGGTTGATCCCTGATCTACTGTAAGTCCTCAATTCTGAATTTTAATTTCAACCAGTTGTCGGATGGCCCCGATTTACTCTGGAGATTTCACTTCAATTGCAAGGCCCCGGTCTTCAGCATCCATTTTATTGAGTCGACCATGCCACCGGAAAATTGGGGGGCAGACGTACAACCTCAAAAAGTGTTGCGATCAATTCATTCTGTTTGCCTGCCCGGTACGGGTTGACATATTCCCATACAATTGATTTTTGGGATGTCACTTCGAAGGCTCTGCCGGGATCTGATTCAGTAATCAGCGTATTACCGTTGGGCAGCCGTTGGCAAGAACCGCATGAAGGAGTGAAAAAGGGTTCCTCATCCACACCGCCGTACACCCAGTATATTTTGCGGGTCATGGCATCGAATTCGATGATACGGGATTTGGTTTTTAGACCCTTGTTATCCAGCATTAATATATGACCGTTTTTTAGCAGTGTGGGCTGATGCTGAGCTGACCAGAGATCGGATTCAGCCCAGACCGTCCCCTGATCAGGATCGTATATTGAGATCAAATCCAATGATAACATAGACAGGATGATCCTGCCCTTTTTGAAAATTGGCAGGGGACCGTCTTTCTCGAGAAGTTCAATGGTATTGGTATGGGTGATGTCTCCCCATTCTTCCAGACGGTTAAGTATCGGGGCAAAGTTGGTTTTTTCAAGGGTTGTCAGAACAGAAATTTCCTTTAACAGATTGCCATCGGGATCCAGAATGGTGATGTAATCTTCCAGGATGGGTTTTTCTTTGTTGTATTTTGGATTGATATGTGATTTACGGGTCAACGTATAGATGTTGCCGTTTTCAGCGATATAAAGATCATGATGAGCGCCATTGGCAACACCCCAGATCAGGTTGGATTCCCTGTCCAGTTTGAAAATGCCCACTCCTTCAAAAATGGCCAGTAAATCGCCATTTTCCATCAGGTGCGATCGCCTCCAGCATGTATAACGAGGGGAGGGACCATCAGGTTTGAATTCGGGCAAGGCGCGGTTCATGGCACAGTGCCACTTGTGAATTTCATTACCATTCATATCCATCAGAAAAGCTTCAGGTGCATGTCCAGATGTAACCAGGTTCCAGCCGTTCCATGCTTTTTGATGATCATATGTTGTGACACCGCTGTTCTGGGGAACGGGTTGGGAGCCAGCAAGATAACCTATTGATTGGAGCTGTTTAATCATTTTTAATTGTTCTTTAGTCAGGGATCCTTCGTCTTCATTCGGATTGCCTATTTTTCGCCATCGGCCGGGTAAAACAGGCTCTGATTCTGCCAGACGCTTTTTCTCAAGCCTGAATTTCCAGTCATGAAGCTGCGGGAATGGAAAGATAAACAAATATCGCCAGAGAATCCCTAAAAATATTCCCAAAGCCAATACTGCAACAATTTGAACCTTTTTATTCCGAAGCATGTTTGTCATTTTTCTATCCTGTATAATTATTCAGTTCGTGTCAGAAATGGTTATTTCAGAGATACATTATAGCAATTGGCTTAATAAATGTCAAGAAATATATCGGCAGGCTGTAATGGAACGAGATAATAAAAACGATGAACCTGAAGAATAATTTTATTGTCCATCCAAATCATGTATTGACAGGGAAGAGATTGATCAATTCT
>CAZTZL010000083.1:0-12934 GCA_964617625.1 uncultured bacterium | reverse complement strand
GTGGATCTGGCAAAGCGTCTTCTGGCCGAACATCGGAGTCTGCGGATCATTGCCTCCAGGGGCGTTCAGGAACTGATCCGGATGAAGGGAATCGGACCTGCGCGGGGTGCGCGTATCATTGCGGCTTTTGAAGCAGGGCGCCGTATCCAAGCCGGTGTTATCGAGAAGAGAAAAAGAATCGATTCTCCAGCGGATATCGTTCAATATTATCTGCCGAAATTGGGGAATCTCAAAAAGGAGATGTTTACGATTATTTTGGTGGACAGCGGCAACCGTGTGATCCGTGATGTGACGATTTCCCAGGGGACATTGAATGCCAGTATCGTGCACCCGAGGGAGGTTTTCAAGGCTGCGGTGGACCATTTAGCCGCGGGCGTGATTCTTCTTCACAACCATCCTTCCGGTGAGCCGCTTCCTTCCAAAGAAGACAAGTACATTACGGCTCAACTGGTCAAGGCAGGCGATGTGATGGGAATTCCGGTTCTGGATCATCTTATTTTGGCAGGAGATCAGTATTTCAGTTTTGCTAAAGAAGGGCTTTTGAAAACTTGAGAGGGATTTAAATGAACTACGAAAAATCAGTAAACAACAATGTCGTGATTGTCCGGGTTCGCGAAGAACGGCTGACATCGCATGAAGCGCCGGAAATGAAGGTGAAACTTCTGGAATTGTTGATTGGAGAGGGAGAGGTGATTCTTATCAACCTGAAGGATGTCAAATACATGGACAGCACGGGCATCGGAGCGTTTCTTTTCGGTGTCAGGCAGGCCGAACAACATGACAAGGATATCTGCTTCTGTGATATGCAGGAGAAGGTTCAGTTTCTGATTCATATCGCCCATTTGGATCAGGTGATGACAATTTACAAGACAGAAGAAGAGGCTTTGAAGGACCTTCAATAGATGACGATGAATGATAACATCATGGAAAGGGAAGTACTTCAATCTTTATTAAAAGGCCGGTTTTTTGGCAGCAGGCTCCATGTGTTCGATGCGATCGATTCAACCAACCGATTCGCAAAAATGCTGGCTGCAGAAGGAGAGCCTGAAGGAACCCTTGTTTACGCAGAAGCACAGACAGAGGGAAGGGGGAGATGGGGGCAAACATGGGAATCCGCACATGGAAAAGGATTGTGGTTTTCGATCATTCTCCGGCCAGCCGTGGAAATTGAAAAAGCCACTTTGATGACAGTGTTCGCCGCTACTTCCATTGCTGTTGGTATTGAGAAGATTTTGGGAATTGAAATCTCCATAAAATGGCCGAATGATCTAATTGTGCAAAATAAAAAGGTAGGGGGCATTCTTCTGGAAATGTCTCATCGGAGGAATCAATTGTCATTCATTGTGATGGGTGCAGGTTTGAATGTCTGCCACACAAAGGAGGATTTTTCCCCAAATCTTCGGGAATCTGCTGCATCTCTCGAGATGATCGCCGGTTTTAAAATCGACAGGATGTCTCTTTTTACAGATATTCTTTTTCGGCTGGAGCAGGATTATCAGAGGGCTCAAAAGGAAGGATTTGATTTTATCTTGAATGAGTGGAAAGAACGAAACAGTTTTCTGAATACGGATATTACATTTAAAATCAGTGACCGGAACATTCGGGGCAGAGTAAAAGAATTTCGATCAAACGGCGATCTGTTGCTGATCAGGCCGGACGGCCGGGAGGAAACATATCGTTCGAATGAGGTTTGTGAGGTCAGATATGCTGATTGTCATTGACATTGGCAACACGGAAATTGTTCTCGGACTTTATGAGGAAGAGAGTCTGAAACATCACTGGCGAATGTCCAGTAAAGTGCCGCGAACAGAAGATGAATACTGGGTTCTCCTCGAATCCTGGATGAATTCGGCGCATCTTGCTCTTTCAAAGATCAAAGGAGTCGTTATTTCCTCGGTTGTGCCTGCTTTGACTTCTCCTTTTATTGAAATGGCAAAGCGGTATCTTCATCTGGAACCGATTGTTGTAACGGCGGAAACCGACACAGGGCTGAAGATTCTGTATGACACACCGCGAACAGTCGGAGCGGATCGCATTTGCAATGCCGTGGCAGGATACCATCTCTACAAAGGACCTCTGATCATTGTTGATTTCGGAACGGCGACCACTTTTGATGTTGTCTCGGAGAAGGGCGAATATATTGGCGGTGTCATTTCATTGGGAATAGCCGGAACCTCTCAGGAACTCCACCGTGTCGCCACAAAACTGCCCAAAGTGGATCTCATTTTTCCTCCAAAAGTTGTTGGGAATACCACCGAAACAAGCATACAATCCGGACTATTCTGGGGAACAGTCTCAATGGTGGACGGCATGGTAAATCGAATTCAGAAGGAAATGGAGTGGGATCAGGTCCATATTATCGCAACCGGGGGATTGGCCTCTGTGATTGTTGCCAGATCCCAGGTGATTAAAAAGACAGAACCCTTTCTAACTCTGGAAGGAATGAAAATCATATATCAACGCAACAAGCATCATTGATAATAGGAGGTATAATGACGTTGATGAAAGAATCAAATGAAACTCTGTACAAAGTTATCGGTTCATGTATGGAAGTTCATCGCGCACTCGGTCCGGGTTATCCTGTGGCATACTACCGCAAAGCACTGGAAGTGGAATTCGAATCCAAAGAACTGAAATTCGAATCCCAAAAACCCGCTCAGGTTATTTATAAAGAAGTGCTGATTGGTACACTCGAAATTGATTTCTGGGTGAACGAGAGTGTCGTCATTGTCCTTCGAGTCGGGGATGATTTGAAGGATCATGAAGTGCAACAGGTACTGAGGTTTCTTACGCTGATGAAATCTTCCATCGGTCTGCTGGTTAATTTCGGGGGCATCAAAATTCAGTACAAGCGTGTTATTCCCAGCCGCCAGGGGCGGGAAATACGGAAAGAGGTTTACAGGCCTCTTGGATACCGTGAAATGGGAAGAACGCGTGAAGGCAATCCTCTCAGATAACCAATTTTATTTGCGACATGGGTGAATCAAGGTATCAATTTTTTCTTGCCGGAATTATACAGGGTTCGCGGCAAGATCTGAATGTACACGATCAGAGCTACCGAAATGAGATCCGATCTGTGATCTATCGCATTATCCCCGGCAGCCGAGTTTTTTGTCCTGTCGAGAACCATCCTGAATCTGTTTCGTATAACGATAAAGATGCAAAAAAAATATTTTTAACCCATTTGGGAAAAGTCAAGGAATCCCATTGTCTGATTGTTTACCTCCCTGAAGCCAGTATGGGAAGCAGCATTGAGATGTGGGAAGCCTATCATCATCACATCCCTGTAATTACCATTACGCTGATGATAACCAACTGGGTGGTTCGAATTTTGTCCGATAAAGTGTTCAAAGATATTCCTGCCTTTTCACAGTTTGTTGAATCCGGGGGATTGGCTGAACTGCTCATGCAACGATTCCCGGAGATTTGAATGGATGTATTGGAGTGACATAATATGAAAAGACGAATTCCGATTCTAATATTTACCTTTTTATGGTCCCAACTTCTTTTTTCAGAAAACATCCAGTCTTTAAAACCGAGCGGCTGGGTGAACGATTTTGCGGGTGTGATCTCTCAATATTATAAAACGAAAATGGAAACGATTTCCGATGAGGTAAAAAGAAAAACAGGGGCTGAGCTGACTGTCGTTACTGTAAAAAGTATGGATGGCCAGGATATTGAAACCTATGCGACCCGGTTGTTTGAAACATGGGGGATCGGTGAAAAAGGAAAGGACAACGGCGCATTGATTCTGCTTGCCATGGCAGAACGGAAAATACGCATCGAAGTGGGATATGGTCTGGAACCGAATTTGCCGGACGGGTTGACCGGAGGAATCCTGGATGATTATGTGATGCCGGATCTCAGAAAAGGGGAATACGGATTGGGTCTGTATCGAGGATTGCTCAGGGTCACAGAAATTATAGCCAAGAATGCCGGTGTTCAAATCAGTGGTATTCCTGTAATGGATACACGTTCCCGATCCAGTGCGGGAAACCGTGAACGTTCCAGAGGCGGCGGGATTTTTCTTATTATCATGTTTATATTTTTAATGATTGTCACCCGGGGGCGGATTCTCCCCTGGCTTTTATTAAGCATGTTCATGGGTGGAGGAAGAGGAGGCGGTGGTTTCGGTGGCGGAGGATTCGGAGGCGGTTTTGGGGGATTCGGTGGAGGCATGAGCGGCGGAGGAGGCGCGTCGAGAGGGTTTTAATTTGACACTCCCTATGTTTTCCCCCTTGACAGGGGGAAATAATAAATTGTAAAATTGAATAAATGGAGGCGATTTTATGAGTTCTATTTCAGAGAAAATTGAACGGACGATCAAACAATTTTCTGAAGATATCCAAAACACGTTTGGTGGCGAGTTGATTTCGATTATCCTTTACGGCAGTGCGGTCAATGAAGAATTCATCCCAAAAAAATCCGATTTGAATTTTTTGGTTGTACTGGCATCGAAGGGGATCGAAAAGATCGATCGGGTTCATACATTGTTTCCCAAATGGACCAAGAAACGAATTGCCCTTCCTCTTTTTCTAACGCGGGAATATATACAGGCCAGCACGGACAGCTATCCCATCGAATTTTTTAATATGCAGTGCGGTTACCGTGTAATTATGGGCGAAGATGTGCTGAAGAATCTTTCTCTGAAGAAAGAAGATATCCGCCTTCAATGTGAAAGGGAACTCAAGGGGAAATTACTCCAGCTTCGCCAGGTGTTCATTATGACAAAAGGTCAGTCAAAAGCTTTAAAAACTCTCATCAGTCAATCGATTGTAACGTTCACATCAATTTTTCGGGCTCTGCTTTATCTTCGCGGCAAGGAGATTCCCAGAGAAAAACAGGAAGTGATTCTGGCGGCCTGCAGGGAGTTTTCAGAGATCGAAGAGGCGCTGTTTTCCGAACTGCTCGATATAAAAAACACGGGGAAAAAAGGTTCGAAAGAACAATTGAAAACACATGTTCAAAATTACATCGCACAGATTCAGGCGCTGAGTGAATCTGTCGATCAAATGAAATTTTAAGAACTTATCCTGATTTTACAGAACGAGTTTAACCAAAATAATGAAAATACTACTTTAAATCTATCAAGGAGGAAACTATGAAAAAAGGGTCGGTTATTGCGCTTGTTGTCGTTGCAGTCATTGTCATCATTGTTTTAGCTGTTGCCGTCGGTATCAAGAATATGTACAACGGTTTTATCCAGCAGGATGAAAGTGTCAAAGAAAAGTGGTCCCAGGTGCAAAACGTCTACCAGCGGCGTTTCGATCTGATTCCAAATCTGGTCGAAACTGTCAAGGGATATGCCAAACACGAGCGCGAAACACTTCAGGCCGTTACGGAAGCACGGGCCAAAGTAGGCGGTGTCACCAACTTGAAAGCTGATGATCTAACACCTGAAAATCTGGCAAAATTCCAGCAGGCTCAGGCGGGTTTGAGCGGCGCACTCCAGCGGCTTATGGTCGTGGTCGAGCGGTATCCCGATTTAAAAGCCAATCAGAATTTTATCCGGCTGCAGGATGAGCTGGCCGGTACGGAGAACCGGATTGCTGTAGAAAGAATGCGTTTCAACGAAGCGGTTCGTACTTTCAATCAGATGATCCGCCGGTTTCCCCAGGTGCTGTTTGCGAATATGTTCGGTTTCACACAAAAGGTCTATTTTGAAGCGATTCAGGGTGCACAGGAAGCGCCTAAAGTTGAATTTTAAATTGTTTGTTTAAACAGGGGGGAACAGGGAGGAGAATATGCATGCATCTCTTCTGCTCATCATCGCCCTGATTTTATTTTTTATCGGATACGTCTGGTACGGGCGTTTCCTGATGCGTAAATTCGATATCGATCCAAAACGGTCCACACCCGCGCATACAAAACAGGATGGTATCGATTATATGCCGGCAAAAGCGCCTGTGCTTTTGGGGCATCATTTTGCCTCCATTGCCGGAGCCGGTCCGATTTTGGGACCGATTTACGGGGCGATTTTCGGGTGGATCCCGGTCTTTCTATGGATCGTAATCGGCAGTCTTTTTATCGGAGGCGTACACGATTTTTCGGCACTCGTCGCATCGATTCGTCACGGCGGGAAATCCATGGGTGAGGTTATCGAGGAACACATCAGTCCGGCAGGGAAGCGTTTCTTTCTGGTCTTTACCTGGTTCATGCTGATTTTAGTCGTCGCAGTTTTTATGAAAGCCGTGGCCAGCACGTTTGTTAAAACACCTTCCGCAGCAACGTCTTCAATTCTTTTTATCATCTTGGCTGTTTTTTTTGGACTGGGCATCTACCGGATGCATTCCCCGCTCTGGATAACGACGCTTATCGGCGTGGCGCTGCTTTTCGGCTGTGTGCTGCTGGGGATACGGTTTCCGCTTCCTTTGTCTTATAATTTGTGGATATATTTTCTCCTCATATATATATTTGTTGCTTCGGTGACACCGGTCTGGATACTGCTTCAGCCGAGAGATTATTTAAATTCTTTTCTGCTCTATTTCATTCTTTTAGGGGGCGTCGCGGGTATATTTGTCGTTAATCCCAAAATCACTTTTCCAGCTTATACGCAATTTGAAACCAATCTCGGATTGTTATTCCCCATTCTTTTTGTCACAGTGGCCTGCGGTGCGATTTCGGGATTTCACTCACTGGTTTCTTCCGGAACAACTTCCAAACAGCTAAATTCGGAAAGTGATGCCAGATTGGTTGGATACGGCAGTATGCTCATAGAGGGGATACTGGCAGTCGTTGCCCTCATCACGGCAGTGACGATTATCAAGGGGGATTATCACAGTCTCATTACTAAAGAGGGCGGCGGGCCGATAGGTATTTTTTCTTCCGGAGCAGGATCGTTTATTTCCGCACTCGGGATTCCTCTTCAGGCGGGGATCACATTTGCTGCCCTTTCCATTTCTGCGTTTGCCATGACCACTCTGGACACGGCCACCCGTCTCGGAAGATTTGCTTTTCAGGAGTTTTTTGAAAAGAAAGCGCGAAAAAACCTTTTGTCTGGGAACCGTTTTATAGGCACAGCGGTTACGGTTTTATTTTCAGGTTTTCTCGCTTTTTCAGGAACAAGCGACACACTCTGGCCGCTTTTTGGTTCGGCCAATCAGCTCTTGGCAGCGATGGTTCTTCTCGCAATTACCGTGTGGCTGGCTGAGTTAAAGAAAAAGACACATTTCGTAAAATATCCCATGATTTTTATGTTCTGCGTGACCCTGATGGCACTGGGGAACCTGATTTATAAAAATGTTCAGGATCGAAATTATCCATTGTTATCGATTGCCGTTTTGCTTTTTGTTCTCGCGGTTGTCCTGATTGCAGAATCAAGTAAAAGTCTGAGGGAGTCCGGACAGAAGCAGAAAACATCTGGTTGATCTCTCAACTTGATGTCAGGATTAACATGGAATTCTATCAAAGGAAATAATACGATGCCATTCTGGACTATATTCTGGGTTGTAGTTCCGCCAATCGCGTTGATTTCGTTGGCTATCTGTTTTTATTTTTTTTCAGGTAAAACGGAGGAGTAGATGGATCCCACGCTTATCGGATTTGTTATCTATCTTGTCGTGATTTTCATTGTGGGGCTCCTCACGTTTCGGTTGAACAAGACACTGGCCGATTTTGTTCTGGCCGGGAGAAAGCTTGGTCCCTGGATTGTGGCGTTTAGTGAACGGGCTTCGGGCGAGAGCGCATGGCTTCTCATCGGTCTGCCGGGGATCGCGCTGATTTCAGGATACAACGCGATCTGGCCCGCAATCGGATGTACGACAGGCATTCTGTTTTCCTGGGTGTTTGTTTCCCGCCGGCTCAGGTTGAGTACCGAGAAATTTCAGGCGCTGACGCTTCCCGATTTTTTCGAATCCCGTTTCGATGACCGGTCCCATCTGCTCAGAGTGACTTCGACACTGATCATTATCTTCTTTTTCACTTTTTACGTTTCTGCCCAATTTCTTGCAGCGGGCAAAGTGCTGAATGTCACATTTCACATCACCCCTTTCTGGGGCATGATCATCGGCGCCTGCATCATTCTTTTCTATACCATGATGGGCGGATTCTTTGCCGTGGCCTGGACCGACTTTTTCCAGAGCTCTATTATGGTGTTTACTCTGGCCGTTCTTCCTGTTGTTGGCATTTTTGCTCTCGGGGGCATGAGTGTTTTTAACGAAAAAATCGCAGCGGTGAACCCTCAACTTCTCCATGTCCTCGGTGACCAGACCGGATGGGCCATGATGAAATCTATATTGGGGGGATTGGCCATCGGTCTGGGTTATGTGGGACAGCCGCATTTATTGACCCGGTATATGGCGATTCGAAAATCCGGTGAACTTCGAAAAGGGACACTGATCGCAACAACCTGGGCGGTCCTGGCATTCTGGGGAGCCGTATTTATCGGGCTGGTTGGAATTGCGATGACAGGCGGATCGGTTCCGGATCAGGAACAGATCATGCCGCTGCTTGCAACAACGCTTCTGCCGGCCTGGCTGGCCGGAATCGCTATATCCGGCGCTATTGCGGCGATGATGTCCACGGCGGATTCCCAGCTTCTCGTTACTACCTCAGCGATTTCCGAAGATGTCTATCATCAGTTAATTAATAAAAACGCTTCCCAGAAAAAATTGGTAGGAATGAGCCGGCTGGCTGCAGTGCTGGTAGGTTTGGCGGCGTTTGTTCTGGCAATGCGGTGCGAAGCGCTGGTTTATGATCTTGTTCTTTACGCCTGGGCAGGATTGGGCGCCAGTTTCGGCCCGGCAATTCTCATGATACTCTGGTGGAAGAAGACGACGAAGCAGGGCGTATTTGCCGGGATGGTCGTAGGTATGGTGACTGTTTTGATCTGGTATAACGTTCCTTTTTTACATAATTTAATCTATGAATTGATCCCGGGATTTTTCCTGGCGCTCGGGACGGTTTGTTTTGTAAGTTATTTAAAGCCAAATAAAACACAATATCTTATGTTATTATAATCAATGTCATTCCTGCGAAAGCAGGAATTCAGAAATAAAATATAATAATTATAATTACATAAGAATATTCTTATTAGATGAAAGAGTATTATGTTTATATCATGGCAAGCAAGAGAAATGGTACGCTTTATATTGGCGTTACCAACAATTTAGTTAGAAGGGTCTCTGAACATAAAAATCATATTTTAAAAGGTTTTACATCGAAATATAAATTCCATCATTTAGTTTACTATGAATCAACTGATGATATTAGTAGAGCAATTGAAAGAGAGAAACAAATGAAAAAATGGAAAAGAAAATGGAAACTCGAATTAATAGAGAGTGTAAATCCTGATTGGCAAGACTTGTATCAAGATTTTATATAAAAACATGGATTCCCGCTTTCGCGGGAATGACAAGATGATAAATAATGTCTGATATTAAACTGACACAGCAGCAGAAAGAAGCGGTTGAGTTTGGCGAAGGACCGCTTTTGATTGTTGCGGGCGCCGGTACCGGCAAGACGCTTGTTATCACGCATCGTATCGCCCATCTCATCAATGCGAAAAAGGCGAATCCGGAAGAAATCATCGCTCTGACGTTTACCGAAAAAGCCGCTTCCGAAATGTCAGAGCGGGTCGATGTGCTTCTCCCGTATGGTTTCGCCAATGTTCAGATCTCGACGTTCCATGCTTTTGGCGACCGGGTCCTGCGGGAATTTGCTTTGGAGGTCGGTCTCAATCCCGATTTTCAGGTGCTTTCCCAGCCCGAACAGGTGATCTTTCTCCGAGATCACCTCTTTGAATTTCCGCTGAAGCATTACCGTCCTTTAAGCGATCCCACACGTTTTATTCAGGCCATGCTGAATGTAATCTCACGGGCCAAGGATGAGGATGTTTCGCCTGAAAGTTATCTCGATTTTGTATCCCGATTAAGAATACAGGTCAATGAACATCCGGACAACAGGGAACTTCTTGAGACTTTGGAAAAACAGGAAGAGATATCCGGTACGTACGCTCAGTTTCAAAAACTCATGGCCGAAGCCGGGAAGGTGGATTTCGGCGATCAGGTCAGTCTGGTTCTCTCCCTTTTCAGGAAAAATCCAGCAATTCTTAAAAAAGTCCAGGAACGGTTTAAATATATTTTAGTGGATGAGTTTCAGGATACCAATTATGCCCAGTTCCAGCTGATTCAGCTGTTAGGCGGAGACAAAGCCAATATCACGGTCGTTGGGGATGACGATCAGTCAATCTACAAATTCCGCGGGGCGGCCATCTCGAATATCCTCGGTTTTGTGGAGGTTTATCCCGGCGCAAAACAGATTGTTCTCACCGAAAATTTCCGGTCCACGCAGGTGATATTGGATACGGCATATCGACTTGTCACACACAACAACCCCGACCGTCTTGAAGTCAGGAACCAGATCGATAAAAAGCTGATTGCAAAGGCAAAAGAGGGCAGCCCGGTCGAGCATTTTCATTGCGATACGCTTACAACGGAATCGGATCGTGTGGCGCAGGTCATCAGGGATCTGGTCGATACAAAGAAATATGTCTATAATGATATCGCCATTCTTGTCCGGGCCAACAGTTATGCCGATCCGTTCCTTCGTGCCATGAACATGAAAGAGATTCCATGGCGGTTCACAGGCAACCGGGGGCTCTATGAACGCCCCGAAGTTAAACTTCTGATCGCATTCCTCAAGGCCGTCACCGATTTTGAGGATTCCCTGAGTCTCTACCATTTGTCTTCATCCGAGATCTACGAGCTTTCCATGAGCGAACTCCACCGGTGCGTCAACCTAGCCAATAAACGGAACCGTTCCCTTTTCTCGGTTTTCAAAGAGATCGATACAATCGAAGAGCTTGGTGATCTGACTGCGGAAACCCGGGCCACGATTCGGAAAATTTTAGAGGATCTTCAGAAATATCTCGATATGTCGCGGGAAAATGTCAGCGGCGTGGTGCTTTATCAGTTTGTCACGCAGTCCGGGTATTTGAAGCGGCTGACCCACAGCCGGAATCCGGAGGACGACGTCAAGGTGCAGAATATCGCACGATTCTTCGATGTGATCTGGTCGTTCTCGCAGGCGGCCAAGGAAGACCGGGTCATCCACTTCATTCACTATCTCGATTTGTTGATCGAAGCCGGAGACGATCCCGGAACCGTCGAAGCCGATCCCGGAGAGGATGCGGTCAGTGTGCTTACCGTGCACAAGGCCAAGGGGCTGGAATGGCCCGTGGTCTTTATGGTGAGCCTGATCCATAACCGGTTTCCCCACACGCGCCGGAGCGATCCCATCGAACTGCCGGACAAGCTGATCAATGAGATTTTGCCTTCGGGTGATTTTCATCTTCAGGAGGAACGGCGGCTTTTCTATGTGGGCATGACCCGTGCGAAAGAACGGCTCTACCTGACCAGCGCCGAAGATTACGGCGGCGTCCGGAAACGGAAAGTCAGTCCTTTCATACTCGAAGCGCTCGACCGCCCTCATGTGGATGAGATCAACGTCAAGTCCAGGGCCGAGGAACGCATTCAGCGGTTTGCGCCGCCTCCCGAAGGCATCCGGCAGAGCCTTGGGCCTGTTCCCGAAGATCAAATCCTCAGGCTCTCCTATTTTCAGGTGGACGATTATCTGACCTGTCCGCTGAAATACAAATATGTTCACATTCTGCGCGTTCCGATTCTGCCCCACCATACCGTGATTTACGGCAAAGCGCTTCATTCAGCCGTGGAATTTTATCATAAACAGAAACTCGCCGGGATTCCGGTCACACTCGATAATCTGATCCGTCTCTTCGAAACCTCCTGGAGAAGCGAGGGTTTTCTCTCGCGCGAACATGAAGAGCGGCGGTTCGAATCCGGCAAGGAAGCGTTGCGCCAGTTCTTCGAGAAAGAGGAATCTTCGGGAGTTATCCCGAAATGGATCGAGGAACGGTTCAGTTTCCCGCTTGAAAACAACCGCATGGAAGGCCGGTGGGACCGGATCGATGAACGGGACAGCCAGGTGGTCATCATTGATTTTAAATCCTCCGAAGTCTTTCAGCAGGAAGCGGCGGACAAGCGGACCAAAGACAGTTTGCAGTTAGCAATTTACGCCATGGCCTATCAGAAAACCTTTCAGCGCCTTCCTGATTGTATCGAGCTCCGGTTTCTCGAATCCGGCCTTGTGGGACGGGCCCCGGTTACGGAAAAGATGCTCTCCAAAACAGAGGAAAAAATCCGGCAGGCTGCAGCCGGCATTCGGAAGCGGGACTATGCAGCCGCGCCGGGATATCAGGTCTGCCGGTTCTGCGCCTATACGGAACTGTGCCCGAGTGCGGTGAGGTCTTGATTTGACATTGGATGAAAATTGATCAATTCCGTGAAATTTGACCGGTAATGGTATTTAATTTATCAAAGCGGCTGATTCTGTTTATTGAAATACGATTCTATCCACTCGTTTTCATTCCCGTGATCTCTCCGGATTACCTTTTCGTAAATATATAAATTTTATTTATTTTCGGCTTGCTTTTTTCATTGGTTATTTTATATTCCTTTTTAATCAGAATAAATATTATATATACTTCAATTCTTGCGAAATTTTGGGCCGAAAATTGCATGTTATTTAAACTGGTAGAGAGGAAGCGCTGGTTCTGCACTTCTCATTTACTTTTTCTCCTTTCTTTTTTTTAATACTCTCACCATCAGGCCGCCTTAGGGGATTTTAGAAAATATCGCTGTACTTGATTGATAGATAGGTTCTATTGATTGATCTTCGTCCCGATAAATCGGGACTCGATCCTAAAAAGGCCGGCACTTACGTGCCTGCTTATAGACTTCCCGCATAGCGGGAGATCTATAAGCCACCATCAGAGGTGGTGGAAATTTACTCTTTAAAGAGTTATTTAAAATTTGAAAACATCTTTTATACCAAAGGGAAACGGGAGGGAGTTATGAGAAAGTCATTTCTTGTTTCGATTTCTATCATTAGTTTTATATTTTTTATTGTTTGGTAT
>CAZTZL010000082.1:0-13064 GCA_964617625.1 uncultured bacterium | reverse complement strand
TGTAATTTTTTTTGATTTAGTAACTAATTTCTTGATATAGAAATAACCTTTAATACGGTTAGTGGTAGTTAATACTAGGTTAGGCAAATAAGAAAGAATTCCATATGACATTCATTGTTTCATTAGGAAATCATGAAAATATTATTCAATTATCGGATCGACGTCTTTCTTTTAATGGTATCATAGGGGATTATGAATCCAATAAAATAGGGATTTTTGTATGTAAAAATGCAAGGTTCGCAGTTGGCTTTACTGGACTTGCTAAATGCGACAAGTTTGAAACACAAAGTTGGATTGCCAAGCTTTTATGTGATTCTGGACCACCTGATTTTGATGCAAAATCAATATTAGATAGATTCACAGAAAGAGCTACTTATGTATTTAAAAATAACCCACTTTTTAAAAAAATTACCAACACTCATAAAAGATTGTCAGTCATGTTTACAGGATATCTTTACCAACATTCACCCCCATTAGTGGCATTAGCACTAGTTTCAAATTTTGAAAATTTAGATGATGGATCTATGAACAAAAATGCCCAAAATAAATTTAGTGTCTTCTACCATACAGAACCTAGACCTAATCCGCCGCGAATGAAACTATTTAATACAATTGGATTTTCACCAGGAAATATATACAGTGAAGATTTCAATGAAGCAATAGACATGATGGTTGATAAATTGCCAATAAAAAACATTGAATGGAAATTAGTTAAATACATCCGTAAAATATCCAATCATCCAAATTCACAAAACACCATAGGTGAACAAATTTCCAGTGTAATAGTACCAAGTGATCGACAAAAGGATTTTATTTGTAGTTATTACCCAACCTCAAAACGGGTAGAAACATATATGCCAAATTTCATTTGTGCTATTGATAACGATAAATTATTTGCTACAAAAAACATTAAAATATCTTATTCTGGTAATCAAAATGACTTACCAATAGTGGGACCAAAACTTCATCCTAATCAGAAATGCTGGTGTGATAGCGGTCTTAGATATAAACATTGTCATGGCAGTAAAAATCGAATCATACAAGGACCTTCAATTGATTTTAATAAATTTATTAATGAAATAAAAAAGGGAAAACGCAACACAAATAATAAATAATATTGCCTAACCCATGCAAGAACCGGACAAAACCGGCGGCTTGTTTGATCGCCCCGGACTTCACAGTCCGGGGTGTAGAGCAGGTGGGCTTCCAAGCCCAATAAAACAAATAGTAAATATGTATTGGATGTTTGGCGGGCTATGAAGCCCGACAGTTATAAGCCCTGGACGATGAAGTCCAGGGCTATCGCGCGGAGTATCCCGGATGTGTGACCTGATAAAAAAAACATCGCGTGGCATGTCCTTTAGGACATGCATTTTCCACACGACATAAAGAATATTGATTGGCATGGTCATCTTTTGGCTATTAAAACTGAGAATGATAAAATATTTAATGAATGATATCTTAAAGAAAGGATCTTAAAATGAAAAAAATGTTTATCGCATTTGTCATCGTATTTTGGGGGAGTATTTCATTTGCCCAAAACAAAGTGATTCTCAATACCGATTCGGCAAAAACAATGATAAGCAAACATATTTACGGACACTTCGCCGAACATATCAGTCGGGTCATATATGACGGTATCTATGTCGGTGAAGATAATACAGACATTCCCAATACAAACGGCGTACGGAATGACGTGATAGAAGCGCTCAAAAATTTAAATATCCCCAACCTGCGATGGCCCGGAGGGTGTTTTGCAGACACCTATCACTGGAAAGAGGCTATCGGGCCGAAAGACGAAAGAATACCCATCGAAAATTTGGCCTGGGGCAATTACCGTGAGGACAACAGTTTCGGCACGCATGAGTTTCTCAATATGTGCGAACAACTCGGCGCAGAACCTTATCTGGCCGTGAATATGAATTCCGGCACGGTACGGGAAGCCGTTGAATGGGTGCAGTATGTCAATCATGCCAATGGAACCAGTTATTTGACCGACCTCCGCGAAAAAAATGGCCGCGGCAAACCCTGGCATGTGACCTATTGGGGAATAGGCAACGAATCCTGGGACTGCGGGGGGAATATGTCCGTAGACTATTATGTCAATTTATACAAGCGATACGCTACTGCCATGACAAACTACTTTAATTCGGAGAAACTGTTCAGAATTGCGGTAGGGCCGGGATTTCCCGATTATCACTGGACAGAAACCATCATGAAAGACATCCCTGCCAGACGGTTTGAGGGATTGTCTATCCACCATTATGCGGTGAATTGGAATCATAAAAGTTCCTCTTACGAGTTCAATAATGAAGAATACTTTGCTACCATGGAGAAAGCCTGGTTTATGGAGGAATTTATCACAAAGAACTGTCAAGTGATGGACAAATACGATCCCGAAAAAAGAGTCGCGCTCATCGTTGACGAATGGGGAGGATGGTACGACCCGGACACCACGGGACATGGCGCGTTGTATCAGCAGAACACCATCCGGGATGCCATGATTGCCGGTTTGACGTTGAACATTTTTAACAATCATGCGGACCGTGTGAGAATGGCAAATCTCGCTCAAACCGTCAATGCGCTTCAGTCGGTCATCCTGACCAAAGATGAAAAAATGATCCTGACCCCGACCTATCATGTGATGGAAATGTACAAAGTGCATCAGGATGCCCTCTTGGTACCGGTCCAGGTTTTTTCCGAAGACTTTGTGCTGGGAGACAAAAAACTTCAAGCCGTCTCCGCTTCGGTTTCGATTGATAAGTCAGGTAAAATGCACATTTCCTTAACAAACATTGATGTTCAAAATGATAAAAAGGTGGAGATCAATTTAAAAGGACTCAAGGCGAAAAAAGTATCGGGCATGATTTTGACATCATCCAAAGTTCAGGATCATAATACTTTCGATGATCCGACAAAAGTTGTTCCCAAAAAATTTAATAAAGCAATACTTTCGGGTGATAATTTAACGGTAAACATGCCTCCCCATTCAGTGATTGTTTTAGAATTGGATTAATAACAAATAGTCAAACCGTATGAGGTGGTCTACTAATTTCGCATTGCCTAAAGGCAATGCCACACGACATACAAAATATTGATTGGCATGTTCACCTGTCGAAATTTCGGGAACAGGATGACAAAGGTTTTTAATGCGTTAATTAATTTTAGAAACAAAACTGACAGAGATTACAATCAAATTTCAATCCCCAGCATGTGCATTTTTTTATAAAGATAGGTTCGCGGAACGCCGAGAGCCTTGGCTGCTTTCGTCACGTTCCAGTCACACGCGGCCAACTTCTGTTGAATATAGTCCCTCTCAAAAGATTCCCTGGCTTCCTTCAGAGACAAATCTTCGGCGACAACCGGCTTCGATGTCGTGTGGTCTTCCAGAATCGAATTGATGTGCTCGGATAGAATCTCGGAAGGGGTAATCAAAATCACCAGTTTTTCAATAAAGTTCTTCAACTCCCTGACATTGCCCGGCCAGCTGTGCCGGGTCAGATGCTGCATGGCTTTGGGGGTGATCTTTTTCATTTTGATCCCGTGCTCGGCGCAGAAAAACTGCACATAATGCTCCACAAGAAGAGGAATATCTTCTTTTCTTTCCCTCAGGGGAGGGACTTTGATATTGAGAACATTCAGCCGGAAAAACAGATCTTCCCTGAAATTTCCATTCTGCATTTCTTTTTGCAGATCCTTGTTCGTCGCCGCGATGACACGGACATCCACAGAGATCGACTCGCCGCTCCCCACCATTTCCATCACATTTTCCTCGAGCGCCCGAAGCACCTTGGCCTGTGTCATTATACTCATGTCCCCGATTTCATCTAAAAAAAGAGTCCCTCCGTCGGCCATTTGAAACCGGCCCGGCTTGTCTGCTATCGCACCCGTGAATGCCCCCTTTTTATGGCCGAACAATTCGCTTTCGATCAGTGTTTCGGGAATAGCGGCGCAATTGACAGCGATAAAAGACTGTCCGGCCCTTGAACTTTCATGATGAATGGCCCGGGCCACTAACTCTTTCCCTGTCCCGTTTTCTCCTTCGATAAGCACCTTGCTGTTCGTGGCGCCCGCTTTTTGGATCAGATCGTGTATCTCATTCATCTTTGAACTCGTGCCGATCATCATATAATGCTGCTTGACACGGTCCAGGAGCTGCTCTTTCTCCATTTCAAGCCGGCCGCGGTCCAGGGCATTCTTCACGGTAAGCAGCAGACGGTCCGTATCAACCGGTTTTTCAAGAAAATCATACGCGCCTTTTTTAGTGGCTTCGACAGCGGTGTGAATGGTCCCTTCCCCGGAAATCATCACTGCCTGGACCGGCGGTTCCATCTTTCGGGCATTTTGAAGCACTTTGATTCCAAGCATATCGGGAAGGTTGAGATCCAAAAGAACAATATCGTAAGGTTTTTCACTTAATTTGGCAATGGCAGTTTTTCCATCATTTGCCGTACCGATAATGTAGTCTTCATACTCGAGCGTATTCCTTAGAATCTCACAAAAACTGTGATCATCATCCACAATTAAAATACGCGGTTTTTTAAACGTCATAATACCCTCGCTCTAATGAATCGACTCGATTGATCACAAAAAATAAGATCATCTCCCCGCACCGGCTAAATTTAATTTTTCTTTAATTGCCGCTGCCAGCAGCGGAATCATGATCTCGTGATGGCCCACGAAATCATAACCGCTGCCTTTGCTCTCGGTCGGCCTTTCGACCACATTCACCCGCGGGCGGTAATGACGGATCATATCAAAATTGGCAGTCGTGAAATTCTCTATTTTCCCGTTGATATTTCTTGCGACCGTCAGCGCCTTCAGGAACACTTCGGGTAAAATAACAGAAGATCCGAAAAGCAGAACGACGCCGCCGTCTCCGATCCGGGAAACCTGATTGGACCAGATTTTAAAATCCCGGTGGCTCACATCGCCGATGGATGCCCCGTCCGCCGAGGGATGCTGATGCACAATATCCGTCCCGACAGCCACGTGGACAGTGACGGGAATATTTAATCTGAAGGCCTCACCTAAAATACTGAGACCGGCATGCGGAGGCCGGTCTTCAACGATTCGTTTGCCGAGCGCTTCTCCGAATCCCAGTTCCTCTTTCGATCCGCGCCGGGCGGCCTCATTTAAAAGGGATGCGGTTTCCCCGGCCATTCCGAAGGAGCCATCTTTTAAGGCTTCGGCCACATCTTCAGAAGTCGTGCCAAAATAGGCCAGCTCCGTATCATGAATCGCACAGGCGCCGTTAAATGCGATCCCCTGAATCACTCCGCAGTGCATCAGATCGACAAGGATGGGATTCAATCCCACTTTGATTACGTGGGCCCCCATCATAAGCATGACGGGCTTGTTGTTTTGACGGGCCGATGCGATACGATCCACAAGCGTCCGCAAATCATTCACCGCCAGCGATGCGGGCAGGCTTTTCCAAAATTCGGTAAAAGATCCAGATGTGGCATGGGGCGCGGCAAGCTGGTCCAGCCGGACTTTGCTCTTCCTGTTCTTGATGGTCGATGTTTTGATTTTTCCGAGATCAATCGCCTGATATTTTGACATCCTGATTGTCCTTATGATTTAACTTTCAATGGGTCAATTCAATATATATTATCAATCAGACATTCTCACTTACTTTTTGCAATTCATGCCTTGTATTATTTTATTTTGATTTACGAATAACGAACATCCAATAATGATTTACGAAGTGAATTCCTCTTATGGTTTCCTTCAAAAATCGAAAATCACTATTTGTTATTCACTTTTGTTCTTATTCACGTTCCCGATTTTCCTCAATCTGGCGTCAATCGATCCGATCAGCACTTTGCTTTTCATCAACACCGGCATCCTTCTCTCATCATCGGTCAGCCAGATTCTCAATTGTCCCGTTTGATTAAAAATGCCTTCCACGCGCATAACCGGTTCAACAACGATGCACCGAAATGTACCGGCCGGCACCTCGATCTTTTCTTTCTTTAGTACAAGCACCCTGAGAGGATAGATCTTGCCGTCCCCGTAATTATCGATGTCGATAGGTTTTCCGACTTTCAAATCCAGTGTTCTGATATAGTAAAAAGAAGAGAGGATGCCCTGAATGAACGGAGGGACTTTTACCGTGTCTTTCCCGTCGATGGCGAGATGGTTAACCTGATCAAAGTGAATGATTTGATCAGAACGGTATTTGCCTTCGCGAAGATGCTTCTCGAACCTCCACGGGAACAGCCCTTCCATATCGACGAAAGAGACGACCCGGTCCCTGACTTGAAATATTTTCGAAAAGAACTTGCTCGATCTTGCTTCTGTCATGATTCGATAACACGGCCGGTTGTGAATCCGCTGCGTATCGGGAATCGCCATGACCGCGCTACCCGCAATCACGAAACCGTAGGCCACGTCAAAAACGAGAAGTTCCCCCACCTGAAATGCCCGGTTCTCCGCTTTCGTAACCTGGAATGTACTGGAAAGTGTATCTTCATCAAGAACGGTTTCCAGCGAATCGGGTTGTGAATAGTCGAGCGAATCTGTGATTGCTGTCAAAGAATCCTGGTCCGCATTCTGGCCCTGACCGAAGATATCGGATCCCAGCAAAACGAACAGGCTTAACAAACCCGCAATCTTTTTTTTATCCAACAGCATTGAAAACCCTCTTATGAAGTTTTTCTCCGGCCAGTTGAAATACACGACCCACGGAAACAGCTTCCATGCAGTTCCAGTAGACACAGGATGCTTTCACGCATCGCCGGCATTCAGGGACAACAGGGATAAGAACATTTTCCAATTGTCCGTAAGGCCCCCAGCGCCGGGCGTGCATGGGAGCACAGGGAGGATAAATTCCGATGACGGTCGTCCCCACGGCGGCTGCCAGATGAAGCGGACCCGTACTGTTGGCAATAACGAGATCAGCCTTTTTTAAAAGGGCGACTAATTCTTTTAATGTCAGGGAATCGACAAGCGTCCACACTTTTTCGGAAACCGGGCGAAGCACTTCGTCGATCACACCCTGTTCCCCTTTTCCACCGGTCAGGATCACCTGTGCGTTCAGTTCGGTAGTCAGGCGCTCGGCAAGCTCCCCGAATGCACGGCGGGGCCATTCCAGGGCCGATCCCTTGCTGCCCGGATGTAGGACGACAAGTGGTCTGTCCGGCTCGACCCCCATTTCATTTAAAATTTCAGTAACCCGGTCGATTGCTTCAGGCAGAACATGGATTCGGAACAAAATTTCGGAAACGTCCGCTCCGATTGCTTCGGCCAGAGAGAGATTGTATTCGATTTCATGGCGCCGGCTGTCTTTCCGGTGCTCGATAATCCGCCGGTTAAATAACAAAGAATAGAAACGATACCCTGTCCCGATCCGGATCGGAATCCCTGCGAACACCATTGCCAGTGCAAGACGAAGAGTCGGATGCAGAAGCAATGCCGCATCGAAACTTCCTTGCTTGAAAGTCCGAATCAGCCGGATAAATCCCTGTAGATTGTGATCCTCCGGTGTATCGTATAAAACCGAATTCAGACCGGGATAATCCTCGACGATTTCACGCACGCCGGGCTGAACCATCATCGCGATAGTTGATTCGGGATAACAGTTCCGAAGGGCCGAAACCACTGGCAGCGATAAAACCACATCGCCGATCTTATCGGTCCGAATCACGAGGATACGGTTGATTGATTTATCCATATTATCTTCTTGATTAAGCCTGTGATTGATCAGCCATTTTTAAAATCTCCGGGAAAATCCTCCGGATTTCATTTTCCAGATCCTGATAACATCTCCTGTAAAAATCCAGGTCATACCCGATGGGATCGGCTATTTCTTCTCCGCGGCCGTTTTCCCCGAAAGCTTTCAGAAGATAGATTTTCCCTTTTGCATCCGGTACCAGCTTTTGAATCGAATTCAGGTGTTCATATTCCATAACAAACACAAGATCGGATTCGTTGATCATCCGCTCCGTTAAAACACGAGAGATGTGCTGCGTAATATCGACACCCCTTTCGATGGTTGTCATAAGGGCATAATTGGTCGGTTTCATCCCGGAAGGAGCAAACGTTCCGGCGGAACTCACGATGATATCAGTGACCCCGTTTTTTCTCAGCAGGTTTTTGAGGATGCCCTCTGCCATCGGACTCCGGCAGCTGTTTCCGGTACAAACAAAAAGAACTCTAAACGGTTTCCGGCTCAACAATATCTCCTATGATATTTTTTATCCGTTCTATGGGAACGGCCCCTTCCCTGATCACGCGGGGAGGATCTTCAACCATATCCAGAATAGTGGATGGCATCATATCGTTTCGCACTCCTCCATCCAGAACAAGATCGAGATCATTGCCAAAATATTCCATAACTTCCCCGGCTGTCCGGCCGGGTTTCTGCCCGGAGCGATTGGCGCTCGTGGATACAATGGGATTTTTATATTTCTCCGTCAGCTTTTGACAGATCGGATCACTTGAAACCCGGATTCCAATCTTGCCGGAACCACTCCGTAAAAGGTCCGGAAGTTTTTCAGAAACCGGAAAAATCAACGTCAGGGGACCGGGCCAGAACAGATCCATCAATTTTTCCGCTTTTTCGGAAACCCGGTCCACAACCGGGCCCAATCTCTCCTTATTATGGACCAGACAGAGAAACGGTTTTTGAGTTTCCCGTCCTTTCAATTCGAATATCCGGCGGACGGCAGTTACGTTCATGGTATCACCCCCCAGACCGTACACGGTTTCTGTGGGATATCCGATGACGCCTCCCCGGTCGAACAATTCGGCAATCCGGTCAAAAAGGGATCCCTCCATATTCTTTATATCGATTTTAATGATTCGGCTTGTCATCGTCCAAATATTTGAATATCGTTTGAGATACCTCTTCGGAAGAGATGGTTGTCATACATTGAAAATGTCCTTTCGGACAGCGCCGGCCTCCGTGAATACCACAGGGACGGCAGACCAGTTCCCTCTCGATGATTGTATGTCTCACACCGAACGGAGCGAATCCGAATCGGGGCAGTGTCGGCCCGAAAACCGCAACGACAGGTGTCCCCACGCCGACAGATAGATGGAGAGGCGCGCTGTCGTTGGTCAGGATGACCCGGCATCTGCTGATCAACTCGGCTGAACCCAAAAGACTGAACCGGCCCATACCGTTGATAACGGCTTTCCCGGACAGCCGGGTGATTATATCACCTAGACCGAGATCCGACGGCCCGCCGATTAAAACCGTCCGGACCTGTTTTTTCTGCCAGAGTTTTAGGGCCACTTCGGCAAAACGTTCGGACGGCCAGCGCTTGGTCGGCCAGACCGAACCCGGTGCCGCAGCGGCCAACATTTCGTCCGGACGGATTCCGTGTTCACGGAAAAACCGGTCCACCTCTGCTTTCTCTTCCGGGCCGGGATAGAGTTCCGGTTTCGGAGATTCTCCCTGCCAGCCGACAATTTCAAGCAATTTGAGATTCCGGTCAACTTCATGAATGTCTGCAGGATAACGCACCACATCCGTAAACAGGAAAGCGCCGACGCTCCGGTGGAATCCGATTCGCACACGAATACCGGCAAGCCAGACAAGCAAGGCACTCCGAATCGACCGATGGGGTATTAGAGCCAAATCGAATGATTCGTCTTTCAATCGCCTTGCCAGTTTGAATAGCGAACCGGGAGTTCTCTCTTTTCCCCGCTTGTCAAAGAACCATACCCTGTCAATGTCGGGATTATTTTTTAAAAGTATTCCACTCTCCGGAGTGACCAGAAAATGAACGACCGGTTCCGGTAAAAGTTTTTTCGCGGCACGTGCCACAGGAAGTGCCAGAACCACATCACCGGGAAAAGCGGTTTGAACAACAAGAATCTTTTGAAAGGTTTCCCCTTTATAATCTTTCATTGACTCTTTAAAGGCTTGCGCTTCCACCGCCGGTGCATCCAGAACCAGTGATCCGGATATTCACGAACTTTTTTCTCCAATAAGGCCGTATACGCCTGTGTTGTTTTATGGATATTCTCATCCGTAATTCCATCGAGATGATCGAGATACAGCCGTTCGAACACCATCTTGTGCCGGCCGCGCGGAAGACGGATCGCACTTGCAAAAATAATCGGCGCTCCGGTCTTAAGCGCAAAAATCGCAGGACCCTGATGTGTGGACGACGGTTTGCCGAAGTAGTTGACAAAAACACCCTGTCTTCCGGCATCCTGATCCGAGAGTAGTGCAATGAATCCATTGTCCCTCAGCGTTTTCATGACACCACGAACAGCGATACCCATATGGATGATTCGACTTCCCATGATCTCCCGGTTCTGGTTCATCATATCATCAATAAGTTTGTTATGCTGTTCTCCCACGAGAAAGGCGATCGGGTATCCCATCTGGGCCAGGCACGCCCCCATGTACTCCCAATTTCCGAAATGTCCGGCGACTATCACGGCCCCTTTGCCGCGCTTCAATGCCCAGTCCAGATGTTCCCGGCCCTCGATTTCCCAGTCAGACAGCACGGCTTCTTTTTTCAAAAGAGGGAAACGGCTGTACTCAAAAACCATCTTGGCAAAATTCTGATACGTTCTCAGTCCGATATTTTTCAATTCTTTTATGGATTTCTCGGGAAACGCCATTCGGAGATTTTTTAACACCACTTTTCGTCTGACGCGAAGGACCGAATATACGAACCAGCCCAACAGATTGGAGATCGTAAAAACCATCTCCAGAGGAATCAGCCAGATAACAAGAATAAAACCCATGAATGTATAATACTCAATGCGATGCCTGATGGTCTTCAATAGTTTCGAATCCATAGAAATCCTCTTGCTCCAATATTTTTTTTCTCTTTTCCGTCCGCAACCGGGTCATAAAAAAAGCGGTAATAAACAGCACAACCATCAACACGCTGACCAGAAAAGGAAAATTCAGAAAAACGGCCCAGCGGTATTTAATCCTCATCGCTTGATACCATCTGTCTTCAAACTCTTTAAATCCCATGCCGATTGCTGATTGCATAGCCGCATCCATGCCCGTGTTTTGACCGATTTCCCGGATAATTCCGGCAAGCGCTTCGCTGCCAAACTTGTCGATCAGGAATTGTGCAGCCGACAACGACTCCTGATAAGCCAGACCGGCTTTTTGTCTGCGAAATGTCAGCACATCATCAATTTTATTTAATTTTATAATTTCTCCGGAAAAGACTGCTCTTGCCAGATTCATTGTCTCAAAAAATCTTTTGTCCTCGGAAAATGTCATGGCGAGACCTTCATCAAACCAGCGGTCGATTGAATTGCCTCCGGAAGCGGCGGATAACAATACGTGGCTCAGTTCGTGAAGTACCACACTTTTCAAATCAGTTTCGGGACGGGCGAATCGGGGAGATTTTAGAAAGATAATGGATTGTTCCGGCTCGGCCGCTGCAATGCCCCATTCCGGAATTTGACCTCCTGTAATACGGTCAAAGACCTTCTGGGAAGGTGCCACCAGAATCGTGACCTCTGAATGGAGGCGCAGACCAAAACGTTCGGACATCACAGGCAGTGCCTGATCAATAATCGAGATGATCTTATCCCCGTACCGCATATCTTTTTCATAACAGTAAAGGACAACCTGCCCCCGGAACAATCGGCGCCATTCTCCTTCTGCTAAAAGGGAAACGGAATAAAACCCGATGACAATAATCAATAGAATTTGATGAAGTTTTTTCATTCGCACAATCCGGGATAAATTTATTAAAAAGGTACATATTTTGATATATTTACGCAAGGGAATTCTCTTGAAACACTGCCGAACAATTCATGAATCGGGATGAAGAGGTTGCCAATGAATGTTTTTAGATATAAAAAAAATCCCCTTACGGGGATTTAAACTTTGTTATTCGGATATCCAAATTTAAAGGTTGGTTTCGAATGTCAGCTGATTGATCGTCCCGACCAGCCCGTACGAGGAAAAACTGTAGTTGAACCGGTATTTTTGATAATGGATGCCCAGACCAAGCGACACTCCGGCAAACCGGTCACGGTTGCTGTTGACTTTTTCTTCGATTCCGCGTGAATTGTATCCCCACCGAAGAAACAGATTTTCTGAAAGTGTGAACTCCCCTCCAAGCGCCCAGTAAATCCCGCCCAGGAAATTGCTGTCCTGATCCTGATACTTGATCAGATTCAGGTTGATCAACAGAGGAAGATGGGCCAGCCGGTTTGAAACGCCGACACGGTATTCGGCGGGCAACTTTTCATGTTCGTCTATGAAGGCGTTCAGGGACGAGCCGAGATTCAGCACGGAAAAGCCGAGGTCCACATCCTTTTCCGGAATCCGGTAAATCACGCCCAGATCACCGGCCAGTGCCGTGGCGACATACTGGTCAATTTTTGAATGGATAAACTTCAGCGAAGCGCCGCAGTGCAGGTTCTCGCCGAAACGGCGTCCGTAGGTTCCCGAAAAAAGGATGTCCCCCGGCGTAAAACTGCCGAGATCATTGCCCAAAATATCGGTTCGCTGCATACTGCCGTAGTTCATGTACGATATTGAAATACCTATCATCCCGATATCGGGAATCGATTTGCCGAAACCGACATATCCCGCTTTAAAATCCGCCAGATGATCCACATACGTGATGGCAATACTCTGATCCTGAACGCCGGCCAGACTGGCCGGATTGTAGGCGATCCCGTGCAGATCCCCCGGAACCGATACAAACGCTCCTGCCATGGCAACCGGCCTGGCTCCGATCTCGGAACGCAGGAATTCAAATCCCGCGTTTTGCGTTGATCCCGCTAAGAGAGATAAAACCGGTAGAAGGAAAAAAAGGAGGATCAATTTGGACATCTTCATTTTTGAAATCATTTTTTAACAGCAATTTAAAATCATATATGGTTAATATTGGAGCCACCCGTCGGAATTGAACCGACGACCTGCTCATTACGAGTGAGCTGCTCTACCATCTGAGCTAGGGTGGCATTCAGAACTCTACTGGCTGAGCCAGGATGGCTTTTTAAATAAACACCCGGACAGTAAGAATAGATCCGCATCAGGCGAAAAAATGTAAAAAACTTTCACCCAAAAGTCAAGGTAAATTGGATTTCATATGAATAACAAAAAGTCCGAAACT
>CAZTZL010000081.1:0-13306 GCA_964617625.1 uncultured bacterium | reverse complement strand
ATTTTTATCTTGTATTTGAGTCAATAATTTTTTATAATCATCCATAATAAAATGAACAGCAAATTTGAATTTTGCGTTTCGGGATTTCTTTTTAATTTGGACTTTGACATTTTGCATTCTTGTGTTAAATGGACTTTTGTAAAGGTTTGGATAGTCATTAAAATTATAATGGAGATTTTTTATGAGTCCCGTCAATGAACAGGCCAAAGAACTCAATGCTGCGATTCATGCGAACAATCCGGCCATCCTGAATCTGCTTTCCGAGAAAGGAAAAGCAAGTTATTTCCCGAAATCGGGAATCATCAAACAGACCGCCGAAGCCAAAGGGAAAAAATTCAACGCCACCATCGGCATGGCCATCGAAGATGACGGCACTCCCATGCGGCTCCGCTCCATCGCAAAAAATATCAACCTTGACCCGCGCGATGCTTTCCCCTATGCACCAAGTTACGGTGTTCCGGAATTGAGAAAAGTCTGGCAGCAGCTGATCCATGAAAAAAATCCTTCTCTGACAGGTACCATCTCTCTCCCTGTGGTCACGAATGCCCTGACCAACGCGCTGAGCATTATCGGTATGCTCTTTGTCAATCCGGGAGACAGGATCATCATTACGGACAAATTCTGGGGAAATTACCGGCTGATATTCGAAGTCGCTCACGGAGGTCTCCTTGACACATTCAGTACATTCAAACAGGATGCATTTGATCTGGAAAGTTTTCGGGATAAACTAACTGAAGAAAAAGGCAAGAAAATCCTCCTGCTTAATTTTCCGAACAATCCCGCCGGATACACGCCGACAGATAGTGAAGCCGGAGATATAGTCAGTATTATCAAAAAGAGTGCCGAACAGGGAAACGAGATCGCTGTTATCATCGATGATGCCTATTTCGGACTGGTTTACAAACCGGGTATTTTCAGGGAATCGCTTTTTGCCAAATTGGCCGGACTCCACGAAAATGTTCTGGCCATTAAAATAGACGGTGCTACAAAGGAAGATTATACCTGGGGACTGCGGGTCGGATTTATCACCTACGCCGCCAAAGGAATCAACGAATCTGCATGCCAGGCGCTCGTGGAAAAAACCGGCGGAGCGGTCCGTGGAAATATTTCAAACGCATCGCATTTATCCCAGAGTCTGGTCTATCATGCGACACAATCCCCGACGTATTGGAAAGAAAAAGAGGAGAAATACGAACTTCTGAAGAGCCGGTTCGAAATCGTGCGGCAAGTGCTCACAAACAATCAGAAAAAATTCGCTCCCTATTTCAAACCACTTCCCTTCAATTCCGGTTATTTCATGTGTGTGGAACTGAATAAAAAACTCAACGCGGAAAAAGTCCGTCAAATTTTACTGAACAAATACGATACCGGTTTGATCTCTGTAGGCAATTTGCTCCGAATCGCCTACGCCTCGATTCCGGGCAAGTACATACCGGAGTTGTTTGACAATATATTGAATGCGTGTAAAGAGATGTGATTTGCACAGTCGAATCCTGAAATGATAAATCTACCCGTTCACATTCGCCGGATGCAGCCTTCGGATATCGGCTTTGCCATTCAGCTCGCGCTGAATGAAGACTGGAAAGGACAGGATGACGAAATATTTCAATCCTTCCTGGCTTTTGATTCCAAAGGCTGTTTCATCGCGGAAAAGGGGAAAAATCGTATCGGGATCTGCATCGCCACCGGATATCGCCAATCCGGATTTATCGGCGAACTGATCGTGATGAAAAGCGAGAGAGGGCAGGGAATCGGAAAACTCCTTCTTGATCACAGTATCGCTTATCTTGGAAAAAAAGGTGTAAAGAGTATTTACCTGGACGGTGTATCCGCCGCTGTGCCTCTTTACGAAAGAACCGGATTCAGAAAAATCTGCCGGTCACTGAGATTTTCAGGCCAGGTTCGGGCGGCTTCCCATTCTCGGATTCGGCAGATGCGGATGGAAGATTTTCATGAGATCGGAAAGATGGATACAAAAGCTTTCGGGGACGACCGTACATTTTTCCTGAAACGCCGGTTCACTCTGAATCCGGAATTGTGTTATATGATGGAACGCAATGGAAGTATAACCGGATATCTTTTTATAAAAAAAACTGGAGATTCTGTTTCTATCGGTCCCTGGTGGCTGGGACCGGATGTCCAATCTCCAGAAGCGCTTTTAACCCATCTCGCATTAAAAGCTCAGCACCTGCCGCTGAGGATCGGTGTACTCGAAACCAATATCAAAGCCGTTGAGTTGTTACGCTCCATGAATCTGAAAGAATCCCCGGACCCGCCCTGGCGCATGGTCCTCGGGCCAAAAGGAAATCTCGGTTTATCTGATCAATTTTATGCAATCGGATCTGCGGCCAAAGGATAAAAAGAGGAGAATATGTTTTGTCATCATTGCGGATCTGAAATAAAAACAGATCGTAAAATCGGGCGTCAGGAAACATGCGGAGAATGCAGCAGCAATTTACATTGCTGTTTCAACTGTAAATTCCACGACGCCGATGTGTATCATCAATGCAGGGAAACCGAAGCCGAATGGGTTCAGGACAAAGCCTCGGCCAATTTCTGTGATTATTTTCAGCCTTCGGACCGATCCGTTAAAAACAAACCGGAACGATCCGAACAGGCCCGTAAGAAACTGGATGAATTGTTCGGGAAAAAATCCTGAAACAGCTATACTTCCGAATGATTATTCTGACTTATCACTCAATGATGTTTGAATAATCGACTTGAGATGTTCGATATACTTCTCGGGCCCGCCCGGTTGGTAGCCTGTCCTTCCGATTTCCTTTCCGTCAGAAGACAACAAAACAACCGTAGGAAAGCCCTTAATGTTATATGTCTGGGCAAGTTCCTGATTCTGATTTTTCAAATCATCGTTTTGTGATGCAAACTGCGGAAAGTCCACACTGACCAGCACGAGATTGTCTTTGGCATATTCCTCGAAAGTGGATTTGCTCAACACTTCACTGTTCAGTTTTTTACACCAGATGCACCAGTCCGAACCACTGAAATTAAGCAGCATCGGTTTATTGGTTTCTTTGGCTTCTGCTTTGGCTTTATCGATATTTTCAAACCAGAGGGAATTACCGGCGAAAAGATTAAATGCAGCCATAACAAGCAACCCGATTAAAATGAATGTATACTTTTTCATAATCTGTCCTTTTTTTGAGATTCCATCATTATTCCAGCTTCATCTTCAAACGTTTTAAAATCAGGGATAGTTCCCAAGAAAAAAGAACAAAAAAACTCTTGAATCTTTAAAAATTATTCAATAATCTAATAGAATAGATAAACAAGTAATCATTTTCATAAATAGAGTTAAAAATATGAAAACAAATATTCTCATAATTATAATGTTCCTTTTTCTGATTACTATCTTTCAATGTACTAAAAAAAATCCAACTGTTCCCACAAATAAATCCTCAGCACAATATACCATAAATAACAATCCGGCCTTAATCATTGTCATTGAGAATAACAATTATCTGGGTGGCAGTATGATTGAAACTGGATTCAATTTATATAAAGATCAGATCTTAGAAATATTGGCCGATATATTCAACATTGACGTTTCTGATATGAACAACATGACATTGACCGAAATAGTAGATGTTTATGGAGAAGATTGGCAAATTAACGAAATTATAAACATAGCAAAACCATACTATCAAAAAATTATATCATTGACTGATCAAAATGCAACAAGTCAAAATTTTCTTGACAGTTTAAAATTTTTAAGCAACAAGGAATACAACATCGATATGATTTTCAATTTGCATGGAAATGAAAACAGCATCAGGTTTGCAGACAGATTATATAACATCGATGAACTTGTTCAATCAATTCAAAACAGCAATATATCTATACGATCCCTGTATCAAACCTGCTGTTTTGGAAGTGAAACGATTGACGAGTGGGAGAGTATCAGCACAATTGCAATTAATGGTGCAAAAGCGGAAAATAGCTTGGCTATATTTTCTCCGGTACTTTTTATAGATTATTGGACTTCCGGTATGACTTTTAATCAGGCTGTACAGGTAACATATCAAACAGAAATTGATACGATTTCATCTTATAAAACAGTTCTTCCTATTATCGAATATATTTTCACTGATGAGATTAAAGAAAACAGCAGGCAGATTACCGGTGGCTTGGACAGTACACTTCTATGGATAAACTATCCTATTTAAAATTGTCTTCTTTATATCTCAATCATCGCATTGTCAATCAATCTTGTCTTCCCCACAAAAACAGCTAAAACAATAACCGCACATCTTTCGATCCGGTCCAGCGTCCGAAGATTTTCTGGATCGACAATGCTGACATAATCAATCCTTGTTCCGGGTCTGGATTCGATGTGTTGCCGGATGGCTGCGATCAGCACATCGACGGATCGTTCACCTTTTTGGATCATTTGTCCGGCCATCCGAAGCGATTCATTAAGAGTTAGCGCGCTCTTTCGATTCTCCGATGAAAGATAGACATTTCTCGAACTCATGGCCAGGCCGTCCTTTTCGCGTATTATGGGGCCGAGCACGATCTCCATATCAAAATTCAAATCGCGGACCATCTGTTGAATCACGACCGACTGCTGGTAATCCTTCTGTCCGAACACGGCGAAATGGGGTTTGATGATATGAAAAAGTTTGGCACATATGGTTGTAACTCCCTGAAAATGGGTCGGCCGGGAAGCGCCGCAGAGAATTTCGGTGATTTCATTGACACGAACATAAGTTTTATATCCTTCCGGATACATTTCACTGTCATCGGGATAAAAGAGAATATCGACTCCTTCCTCCTCGGCCAATGCTTCATCATGTTCAAAATCACGGGGATACTTTTTCAAATCTTCATTTGGACCGAATTGCGCGGGATTGACATAAATGGAGACCACGACGACTTTAGCCCGTTCTTTTACAATCCGCATCAGAGAGAGATGTCCTTCATGGAAATATCCCATGGTCGGCACAAAACCGATGGTTTTTCCTTCCCGGTGCAGCCGTTCGGTCACAGCCTGCATTCCTTTCACATCTCTTATTACTTTCATCCTCGAATACCTTTCCTGTAAAACTTTTCTCCTCCCTTGAGAGCTTGTCCCGCACTTAATCCCTGAGTTGATCAGGGATTGATGCGGGAGAGAAGATAGAGGAGGGTGTTCAATCCTTCTCCTTAGGCTGAGTGGCCACAATCAGTTTTTTGATTCCGCTTTGCTTCACCAGATCCATCACCTCGACCACAAAACCATAACGTGTTTTCTCGTCGGCTTTAAGGATAATACCTTCGTCCGATTCTGAAGAGATCTTTTTAAGACGATCCGGCAAATTTTTTAATGCAATCGGTTCTTTATTGAGATAAAGAGCTTCATCTTTTGTGATAAATAACGTATAACTCTCCTGCTTGGTAATATCATGCGTTGAAGTCTGCGGCAGATCAAGTTTCATCCCCGGCTGTTCCAGAAAAGTCGAAGAAACCATAAAGAATATCAACAGGAGAAACAGCACATCGATGAGAGAAGTGATATTGATAATCACGCGCTTTTTTGTTTTTTCCCTGAACTGCATCACACATTCCTTTTAAGTTTCCAGTGATTAGTTTACACTTTGCAGTTTCCTTTTTTCCCCATTTCCCATTCCCCGTTATCCGTCCTCCTTTAACCGTTTCCCTTTCTCGGTTTTCCCGTCTCCAGTCTCCGTTTATCCCTTCACCACTCCCAATGGACGCATAAGAGCAACCTTTCTCGAAATACCGGCCCGGTGTACGATCTCGACCACTTTGTCGATGTCTTTGTAGGCTTCGGAAGCTTCCTCGTGAAGTGTCTGTCTTCCCCGGCTTCGAACCACGATACCGCGCTCGGCGAGCTCCCTGTCAATGGCCCGCCCCTTTGTGGCCCGAATCGCCGCATGCCGGCTCATGACACGTCCGGCGCCGTGGCAGGTTGATCCGAAAGTCTGTTCCATGGCTTTTTCAGTTCCGACCAAAACATAGGAAGCCCGCCCCATATCCCCGGGAATGAGCACCGGCTGACCCACATTTCGATAAATATCGGGCAGTTCGGAACGTCCCGGAGCAAACGCCCGTGTGGCCCCTTTCCGATGCACCACCACATGCTGTTTTCGGCCCTGGACGATGTGTTCCTCGAATTTGGCGATATTATGCGCCACATCGTAAACCATGTGCATGCCGAGTTTTTCCGAGGACTGTCCAAGCACCTCCTCGAAACTCTGGCGCACCCAGTGCAGAATGAGCTGCCGGTTTGCCCAGGCGTAATTCGCCGCGCCTGCCATTCCGGCCAGATATTTCCTTCCTTCCGGCGATGAAACCGGAGTACAGGCAAGCTGTTTGTCAGGAATTTGAATATGATAGCGTCCCATCGCCCGGACCATCACATCCAGATTGTCGTCGCAGACCTGATAACCGAGGCCGCGCGAACCCGTGTGAATCATTACGGTAATCTGGCCTTTCGAAAGCCCGAATATTTTCGCAGCGGATTCATCGAAAATATCAGCCACTTCCTGGATCTCAAGAAAATGGTTGCCCGATCCCAGCGTGCCTAGCTGGGGCTGCCCTCGTTCCAGAGCACGGGATGAAAGCGCATCCGGATCAGCCCCTTCGATACAGCCGGACTGCTCGGTCCGTTCCACATCCTCGTGCCAGCCGAATCCCTGTTTCACGGCCCATTTCGATCCTTCTCTCAGAACGCTTTTTTCATCCTTTCCGGAAAGTTTCAATTTTCCTATCGAACCGACGCCGCAGGGTACATTGACAAACATACGGTCCACAAGTTTTGAGAGAACATCGAAAATATCCGGTTTTGTTAAATTGGTTCTGACCAGCCGCACACCGCAATTGATATCGTATCCCACGCCTCCGGGGGAAATCACGCCCTCCTCCACATCCACAGCAGCCACGCCGCCAATGGGAAATCCGTATCCCCAGTGAATGTCCGGCATGGCCATCGAAGCATTCAGCACGCCGGGAAGATGGGCCACATTGGCTACCTGCTGGGGCGCCTGATCGCTTCGGATTTGTTTCAGCATCGCTTCGTCGGCAAAGATCAGCCCCGGCACCCGCATGCCCGATGCATACGACTTCGGGATGCGCCACCGGTAGTCGTCTATTTTTTCAATGGGACCCTTCCACATTTCGCCCATAATTTAAATTCCTTCCTGTCCGGAATAGTAAGATTCGGTATCCCTGTCTTTCCACAGATGGTTCTCCGGCGTAACCTGCTTGTCTTGAGCAAGCCGGGGATCGATTTCTGCGGATCGGAACAATTCATCATTTTCTTCAAGCCGGAAAAGAATTTCCCCCCGGGGTGTGACAATCTGACTTCCACCCGTAAATGTGAGCTGTTCCCTCCCGCCGCGTTCCTCAGCGCCGATCCGGTTGGCCGTGACAGTGAAAACGCAGTTCTCTACGGATCGCGTAATCATGGCATTTTGACAATATGGAAGCACGAGATTCGACGGATGGCAAATGATCTGCGCACCCCGAAGCGCCAATGAACGGGCGGATTCCGGAAAAATCCAGTCGAAACAGACCATCATACCGATAACCGCCAGATCGGTCTGCCACACTGGAAAACCGAGATCGCCGGGTGCAAACCATGTTTTCTCTTCCCGGAACAGATGAATTTTCCGGTACGTCCCGATATGCCCTTCCGGCCCGACAAGAACCGATGAATTGAAGCACTGTCCGTCTGACTTCTCTCCAATCCCGGCCGCGAGATAACAGTTCTTTCGGCGGCACATTTCAATCAAATTCTGTATCGTCTCACCCTTCGGAACCGGTTCGCAAAGGGATTCTACTTCCGACTTTGAAATGAATTGATACCCCGTGGTACAGAGTTCGGGGAGTACGATTAAATCTGCATCGTTCTTTTGGATTGCGGATTCGACCCGATCCAGATTTTTTTTCTTTTCCCCGAACTGCGGAGAAAATTGATAGACGCCGATTTTCATTTCATTCAAATCCCATGATTGTATCCAAAATCTTTTTTATTTGTCATTCCTGCGAAAGCAGGAATCTCCTTATATTTTATCTATTATGAGATTCCGGGACAAGCCCGGAATGACAAATTTTTCTATTCTTTACTTTACTCTTATAAAAGTATTAAACCTTTTGGAAAATATAGTCTATATGTTTACCACAACACAGTCACGATGGGATTGCATGAAGGCTGTGAATTCATCCAGTGAATAATCGGGAACCGCGCCCTGATTCGTGGCAACAAATGCTCCCAAATAATTAGCAAACTCGGCTGTCTCTTCCAGTGAACATCCTTCGAGGGTCTTCATCACCACTCCGGCGAGAAACGCGTCCCCGCATCCGGTCGTATCCACGGGATTGACTTTGACTCCCGGTGAAACCACATTCTCCTCTCCGCTTGAAATGAGACAACCCTGTTGTCCGAGAGAGAGGACAGCCAATTTCAAATGATACGCCTTGACAAGCCAGTCCAGAAAAACCGGAACGGACCGGTCCGCTTTCCCGAATGCGTTCTGCAAGCTGTGTAATTCGGCTTCATTCATTTTTAATATATCTGTATAAACCAGTGTTTTTTCAACTACGATCTTTACGGATTCATTCCAACCCCTGAAATTCACATCAAACACGATCACACAACCGGATGCCTTTTCCAGAAAAGTCTGGATGGTTTGACAGGACACCGGATTCCGCTGGGCCAGCGTGCCGACCAGAACCGCATCCGTATTTTTGACCAGCGGATCGAATCCGCCATTCCATTGGATATAATCGAACGCCACGTTATTTGAACAGGTAAACTGCGGATTCCGGTCCTTGTCCAGCTTGACAAAGACGGTTCCGGTCGGATGATCCGCACTCTGTTGAATATATTTTGTCTCTATCCCTTTTTTTTGTAAAGCGGTAAAGATTTCATCCCCCAAACGATCCTTCCCCACTGCGCTTACCAGAACTCCATCAGCTCCGAGTTGGTGAGCATGAATCGTCGCATTTGCAGGCGCGCCACCCAAATATTGCTCGTTGGGATAAAGATCCCAGAGCACTTCACCCAGCCCGGCAACGACATAAGGATTTTTCACAGATGAAATCCTTTGAGAATCATGGGAATCAAACCATCCCCGAAACCGAAGGGCACTGGTGTAAAAGCCAGTATAAATAACAGAATCGCAAATATTCCGGCAATGGTCCGCCTCCGGCCGAGAGGCACGGTATCATTCATCGTCGGGGGATGTTTGCGGATCAAAGCTAAAATCACCACTAAAAGAAACCAGCCAAAATAAAAGAAGAGACAAATCACCAGCAGAAACGCATAAAACAGAATGGAAATGAATTTGCTTTTTTTCCAGAAAAGCGCGTACATGATGTGCCCTCCGTCCAACTGGCCGATGGGAAGCAGATTGAGCGCCGTGACGAGCAATCCGACCCATCCGGCAAATGCCAGCGGATGAAGAACAATATCCTGCCCCGGCGGAAGCGGTCCGACCACGATCCGGGACAGAAATTTAAAAAGCAGCGAATCCCCCAGTGAAAGAGCGGATTCGCCCAGTACAGCGGTCTGCTGAATAGTTGACAATTTCAGGCCGATGACAATCGCAGGAAGAATCATTACAAATCCGGCAAAGGGTCCCGCAACACCCACATCGAACAGGGCACGCCGGTCCGGCATCCGGCCTCCCATTTTGATGACCGCCCCCATCGTGCCGAAAGGCGGCAAAGGCATTGGAATAAAATAGGGCAGTGTTACCGGTACTCCATATTTCCTCGCCATCAGATAGTGACCGAGTTCGTGGGTGAGGAGAATCGTCATGATCCCGCCCGAATAGGCAAAAGCGCCCAAAAGCCCATCCGACAGGCCCATAAAAAAGGTGGTAATGCAGGTCAACACAAAGAGGAGAATGTGAAGCCAGAGCCGGCTTCCGTATCGAGCCGGACGATAATTGCTGAATTTTATCTGGTCGGTTGATGTGGATGTATAATCGATTCTTTCATTTTCCATGAGATATTTCATCCTGTTCCCGGACAACCGTCACAGAATCGCCCGGTTGCAGATTCAGTTTTTCCTTCGCACTTTGCCGATTCACGGCGATTTCTATAGTACCACTACTCCCGATAATTGCCAAAGGTTCCCCGTCAGACACTGCCTGATAGCTCTGACTCAATCGATCCAATTTTACACTTTTTATTTCGATTCGTATCTTTTTCGTCTTGTCGATTTTCTCTTCTTCGATATTGGTAATCCCGTTCCCGAACCGATCGAAGGCAACGATCTGCCCTTCGATTCGATTCCCCTCGACCTCACAGGATGCTATTTTCCCTCTGACATATTCCCGGGTCATCTCACCCATTTCAGATAGTGTAACTCCCCTGGCCAAGTGCGCCGCCGCAGGCGCGAAAACATCCCGCCCATGAAAAGTCCGGCTGACATTCGGGAGAAAATAATCCGGATTCGTTATTCCATAGACTTTACAATCTGGATGTGTATGAAATATATATTTGAGTATGCCATTGTCCGGCGCCAGAAACGTGTACTTGTCCGTTTGAACGCCAAGCACGGCCCGGTCCGTTCCGACACCGGGATCCACAACCACAACATGGATCGTGCTCTTTGGGAAATAGGCATAACTGCTTTTCAGCTTGAAAGCCGCCTCATCGATATTCTGCGGCGCAATGTGATGCGTGATATCCACAATCCGGACTTCGGGGCAGATATTCAGAATCACTCCCTTCATCACACCCGCAAAGGGATCAGAATATCCAAAGTCTGTAATCAATGTAATCAATGATGGTTTTGCCATGATCAATCTCAGAAAAAGTTACGGATTTGAAGATTGGTAGTCAAGGGGAAAGTCCGTGTTTGGCCAAGTTCCTGCCTTTACGCCGATGTCGAAAGAATGCAGGAACAGAAGCCCCTGCGGCAAAAAAGGAATATTTTCAATTGACTTCATAATTTCGATTTCATATAATATAACTCCAAAACAAACCATTCCTGATTTACAGATTCACAGAGGAGACAAATCATGAAAGCAGCCATTCAGGAAAACGCATATCAAAATTTTATGTCCGGATATCATTGCGCGGAATCAATTGCAAAAGCTATCTTGGAACATTACGGAGTAAATTATAATCCCGAATGGCTCAAAGCAGCCTCAGCTTTTCAGGGCGGGATCGGCAAATGCAAACAGGACGTTTGCGGCGCCTTAACGGGCGGTGTTGTGGCCCTTGGAATGCTCAAAGGCAGAGCCAATCTCGAAACCGATCATTCGGAAGCCATCTTCATGGCCAATCAATTCAGAGAAGCATTCATTAAAAAATTCGGAACGAGCAATTGTGCCGAACTCCTGAAAACAATCATCAATCCGAATCCCGAATATTCGTGCAAGCTTCTGACCAAAGAGGCTACGGGATTGCTGGTGGACATACTTGAAAAGGGGAAATAGATTCTCTATCTTCCCGAAGGTTATGAACCTTCGGGAAGATTTTCTGCACTTATATTGAAGGCAATAAAAATTTGTCATTCCGGGCCTGTCCCGGAATCTCAGAGCAATCAAAACCTCTATTATTCAGCTTCCGCAATGATAAAAAACAATCTTGATTTGTATTGCTAATATAATTATATTCTGTCTATGAAAGAGATTACATTTGAATGGAATGGCAGTAAAAATCTCACAAATCAAAAGAAACACAAAATTTCTTTCGAAGAAGCACAAACGATTTTTTATGACGATAATGCGAGATTGATACACGACCCGGAGCATTCGGATGATGAGGATCGTTTTATATTATTAGGGTTAAGCAGCACTTTGAGATTATTGGTAGTTGTACACACTTACAGTAAGCAGGAAGAAATCATTCAAATCATTTCTGCTCGAAAAGCGACAAAGAACGAAATTAAAAAAATATTTAAAAGGTGAATGAAATGAAAAAAGAATATGATTTTTCAAAATCAACAAAAAATCCTTATGCGAAAAAGTTGAAAAAACAGATTACCATTCGGATAGAAAACGAAACAATCGAGTACTTCAAACAACTTGCTTCCGAGACGGATATTCCATATCAGAAATTAATGAATCTGTTTCTGTACAACTGTGCCCGGAATAAAATGAAACCCACTATAACGTGGGCAAAATAGATTGAAGTTTGCAGGAGGGGAAAAATAAAGATTTGTCATTCCGGGCCTGTTCCGGAATCTCAGTAATCAGGAGAACTGAGCCCTCCTGATTTCACACCCAGTGACACAATTTTATAATGAACAAACACGACCTAAAGGTCGTGCCACACGCACTAATTTTTATATATGCTACACTATCCAGGACACCCGACGTACTCCTGAAAACAATCGTCGATCCAAATCCTGAATATTCCTGCAAGAATCTGACAAAAGAGGCCACGGGACTGTTGGTGGACGTGCTCGAGAAAGGGAAGATGTCGTGATTGATGAAATAGACAAAAAATAGCTTGCATTATTTAATGATATTATATATAATACCACTATGAATGATTATAGTATTGTCATTGATACCAATGTTGTTATTTCAGCTCTGAGATCAAGCAAAGGCGCTTCGTTTAAATTGATCTCGTTACTGAAACAAAATAAATTTACAATTAATATATCCGTTCCCCTGATTCTGGAATATGAGTCTATTCTTACTCGTGAAATTAAGAATCTTAATTTGAATTTGAGAGATATCGAAATATTTATTGATTATATATGTAAAATCGGCAAGAAATATAAAATTCATTATCTTTGGAGGCCGTTTTTAAAAGATCCAAAAGATGATTTTATATTGGAATTAGCCTATACTTCAAAAAGTAATTTTATAATTACATTTAATAAAAAAGACTTTAAAGGTGTAAATCAATTCGGAGTTGAAGTGATAACACCTCAAGAATTTCTAAAATTGCTGGAGAAATAAAAATGAGTATTTTAAGCTTAAGAATTCCGGAATCTTTACACAAGAGAGTTAAAAAGCTCGCTTTGGAAGATAAAATATCTATTAATCAATTTATCGCTACGGCATTGGCTGAAAAAATATCTGCCCTGGAAACCAATCAATATTTGGAAGAACGTGCAAATCGTGGTGATTTAGGAAAATTTGGAAAAGTATTGTCAAAAGTTACTGCTGCCAAACCTGATCCGCACGATTCTTTATAAATATAAAGCTTGCAGGAACACAATGTCGTTACGAGGAGTCCCGTGTCAAAGCACGGGATAGACTCCGCGACGTGGCAATCTCATAAGTTTGCAGAACGAGCAGCTACTGAGGAAAAGTAAAGATTTGTCATTCCGGGCCTGTCCCGGAATCTCAGAGCAATCAAAACCTCTATTATT
>CAZTZL010000080.1:0-13352 GCA_964617625.1 uncultured bacterium | reverse complement strand
ATCTTTCAGATCAATAAAAAAACCCCGGAATCAATCCGGGGCGATATACCAAAATTCTGTAGATTTTCGAATCACAACTTTTTCAACATCTCTTTGGCTTCATCTTTATATTTCTGATCGTCTTCCTCCACATTGGGAAGCGTGAGCAGTTTTTCAAGAGGTTCGCGCATCAGCTCCTTTTTACCCATAAATTCATAGGTCCGTGCCAGTTCGAGATAGTGCTCGATGTGATTGGGATTGATTTCTATGGCTCTTTTGAAAAACGCAACAGCCTCTTCATTGGAAGCCGGCGGCAAGCCGCCGAAAAAGACACCGGCAAAGAATTTGAGCACACCGCTTAAATTGGCCAGATTCTGATGCCATCGCCCCAAAAGATGACAGACCAGATCAGCCTGCGGATTGAGAGTTAGGGCCGTATCACCTTCGGCTTTGATCATTTTCGAAAGTTTGATCTTTTCTTTCCCGCCGCGGAACAGGGCCAGACGTCCCAGCGCCACAGCCAGACGGAAATGACCTTCATAGCCTTGAGGATTCACTTCAATCGCTTTTTCGCAAAATTGACGGGCCTTTTCAAAATAAGTCTCTTTTTGCACTTTTTGATCGTCCGGCAGACGATCGGCGTATTCCGTGTACTGATCCCCTGTTTTCCAGTTGGCTTCATAATTGTTGGGATCAAATTTAAGTGCCTTTTGATAAGCGGCAATTGCTAATTTATGCTGCCATTGATTGGACAGGGAATTCCCAAGTGCGATGTACTTTGTAACAGAATCTTCAACCGCTTCCTGAGCGATAAGCGGGTGCAAACAAATTTGAACAAGGAAAAGCAATAAAAAAACGGACAAAGGCCTTTTCATCGTTGATTTCCTCCTTTGATTATATTAGATTATAAAGTTCTATTTAAAGATAATTTTTCTAAAATACAAGTACTTTTTAAGTTGGAAAATGAACAATAGAGACATTCTATCCATCCGGGGAGCCCGGGAACACAACCTGAAAAACATTGATCTGGACATTCCCAGAAATCAACTGGTTGTTATTACCGGACTGTCGGGTTCCGGCAAATCCTCTCTCGCCTTCGATACCATCTATGCGGAAGGACAGCGCCGCTACGTCGAGTCACTCTCTGCGTATGCAAGACAGTTCCTCGGCCTCATGGAGAAACCCGATGTCGATACAATCGAAGGCCTGTCACCGGCCATCTCCATCGAACAGCGCACGACATCGAAGAATCCCCGTTCCACTGTAGGAACAGTCACGGAAATTTACGATTATCTCCGTCTTCTTTATGCCCGCATCGGAATCCCCTACTGCTATAATTGCGGACGCCGCATCGAAAAACAGACTATTGAACAAATGGTGGATTCCATACTCGAATTGAAAAAAGGAACGCGTATCCAGATTCTTTCTCCCCTGATCCGGGGACGAAAAGGTGAATACAGGGAAGTTTTCGAGCAAATCCGCAGGGACGGATATGTCCGTGTTCGTGTGGACGGATCGGTCCGCGAAGTGGACCGTCCCATTAAACTGGACAAGAATAAAAAACACAGCATCGAAGTTGTCGTGGACCGCCTTGTTGTCGGCCCGGAAATTGCGTCCCGCCTGGCCGACTCGCTGGAAACCGCCTTGAAGCTCTCTTCCGGCGTGGTCATCATCGACATTATAAAAAAAGAAGAACGGCTTTTTTCGGCTAACTTCGCCTGTGTGCACTGCGGGATCGGTTATGAAGAACCTTCTCCGAGACTCTTCTCTTTCAACTCGCCTTTTGGTGCCTGTCCGACCTGCAACGGTCTGGGATCCATCATGAAGGTCGATCCCAAACACATTATCCCCAATCCGGAAAAAAGTTTGAATGAAGGCGCCATCAGGCCCTGGGGAGAATCCAGAGACGGATGGTATTTTACACAGCTTAAAACCGTAGCCGATGAATATGGATTCTCTCTGGACACCCCTTTCGGGGAATTAACCCGTGATCAGCAGGATATCGTTCTCTATGGTTCGGGGAGCAAAGAACTGCGGTTCAATTATCAATCGGCCAACCGGAAAGCCGAAGGATTTTTTATACACAAATTCGAGGGAATTGTAAACAATCTGGAACGGAGGTACAAACAGACCCATTCCCCGTCGATTCGTACCTGGATCGAGACTTACATGAGCGTGCTTTCCTGCCCCGAGTGCGAAGGCGCCCGGCTCAGAAAAGAGAGTCTGTCGATTAAAGTGGCGGATAAATCCATCAATGAAGTGACCGGCTACTCGATCAAGGAGGCGAAACTCTTTTTCGAGAATCTCAATCTGACCGAACGCGAAAACACCATCGCCCGCCAGATATTCAAGGAAATCCTCCAGCGGTTTCAATTCCTTGTCAATGTGGGACTGGATTATCTGACGCTGGACCGGGCCGCAGGGACACTATCCGGAGGAGAAGCGCAGCGCATCCGGCTTGCCACACAAATCGGTTCCAGACTGGTCGGCGTGCTTTACATTCTGGATGAACCATCGATCGGCCTTCACCAGAGGGACAACCAGCGGCTCATCGATACGTTGACGGCGCTCAGGGATCTGGGCAACAGCGTCCTCGTCGTCGAACACGACCGGGACATGATTCTCTCCGCTGATTTTGTGGTCGATCTGGGACCGGGTGCGGGCGAGCACGGCGGAGAAGTCGTCGTTATGGGGCCGCCGCAAAAGATCGTCGAATCGAAGCATTCCGTCACAGGACAGTACCTCTCGGGAAAACAGTCGATTCCCTTACCTGCCAAACGGAGAAAACCGGACAACCGATTTCTCAGGTTGGGCGGCGCCTGCGGGAACAATCTGAAATCTGTGGACATCGAAATCCCTCTTGGAATTTCGGTGTGCATCACGGGTGTATCAGGCTCAGGAAAATCCACACTGATCAACGAAACCCTTTACCCGATTTTACAGCGGCGTTTTTTCCAGAGCAAAGCTATTCCGCTTGCCTATAAAAATATCGAGGGAATCGAACACATAGACAAGGTTATCGACATCGACCAATCCCCCATCGGAAGAACACCGCGATCCAATCCGGCCACATATACGGGAGTGTTTACATACGTCAGGAATCTCTTTGCCCAGCTTCCCGAAGCCAAAATTCGTGGATACCGTCCCGGCCGATTCAGTTTCAATGTCAGGGGTGGACGCTGTGAGGCCTGTGAGGGAGACGGCATCATCAAAATCGAAATGCATTTTTTACCGGATGTCTACATCCCATGTGAAATCTGCAAAGGAAAACGGTACAACCGTGAAACAATGGAAGTCAAATACCGGGGCAAATCGATTTCCGATGTGCTTGATATGACTGTTGAAGAAGCTTTTAAATTTTTTGAACGGATTCCCACAATTAAAAGAAAACTCAAAACCCTTCACGACGTTGGACTGGGATACATCCATCTGGGACAGTCGGCGACCACACTTTCGGGAGGGGAAGCCCAGCGCGTCAAGCTTTCCACAGAACTCTCCAAAGTATCCACCGGAAAGACGCTTTACATTTTAGATGAACCAACAACGGGACTCCATTTCGAAGACATTAAAATGCTTTTAAACGTGCTCAACCGACTGGTGGAAAAGGGAAATTCTGTGGTGATAATCGAGCACAATCCCGACGTGATTAAAACCGCGGACTGGATCATCGATCTCGGCCCTGAGGGCGGAGACGATGGAGGAAACGTGGTAGTGACCGGGCCTCCGGAAAAAGTCGCCAAATGTCCTCAATCCTATACGGGAAAATTCCTGAAACAGGTGCTGAAAAACACGTGATAAAGAACTTGATTTTATGCGAAAAAATGATTACATATTCCGATATAAAAGAGAAAGTTAATTAAATGGGAACCGTCAATTTCCTCTTTGGTGCGTCCGCTCAGGACTGGATTCGGTTTGTCATCTTCCTGTTCGGCCTTTTCGGATTTATCGGGATCGCCGAAGTAACAAGATCCAAACTGGGCTGGTCTGCGGAAGTCACCAGAAAACTCGTTCATATCCTTGTCGGGACACTGGTTTTTTTTACGCCGTACGTTTTTATAAGCAACCGGCCGTTAATCTGGCTGGCCGTCCTTTTTATACTGATCAACTATTTAAGTGTAAGGTCGGATTCACTGAAAGGCATGCACGGCACCGAAAGAACCAGTTTCGGAACCGTATTTTATCCGGTGACTTTTCTTGTTTTGGCGATCACCTGCTGGCAGAACCACAAAGTAATTCTTATGCTTTCCATGTTGATTTTGGCATGGCCGGATGCCCTCGCTGCCATCACAGGCGAAAATCTAAAACATCCTCACGAATACAAATGGACTTCGGACAAAAAATCGGTGGAAGGGTCGCTGATCCTGTTTATCAGCACTTTTCTCATCATTGCCGGTCTGCTTCCCTTAATCGCACACATCGACAAATTGACGATTTCTCCGCTCAATGCCGTGTGGATCGGAGCAATCGTCGCGCTCATCATTGTCCCTCTCGAGGCACTTTCAGTACAGGGATCAGACAACTTTTCCGCACCGCTGGGAGCGGCATTTATTTTGTATTATATGATCACACATGGATATGGGGACAACATCCGGCTGTCAGCGGGAATCGGACTGGCTCTTTTCGTCGCCGTTGCTTCTTACAGGGCAAAATTCCTGACAGCGAGCGGGAGCGCCGGGACATATCTATTGGCTGCATTGATATTTGGAACTGGCGGATGGCGCTGGGCCCTCCCGATTCTGTCCTTTTTTGTCTTGTCGAGCATACTTTCAAAAATCGGCAAAACTTATAAAGCACAGTTCGAATTGATTTTCGAAAAACCGAGCCAGCGTGACTTGACTCAGGTTCTCGCCAATGGGGGACTGGCCGGATGCTTGATGGTCGCCGAAGTTTTCTTTCCAAATAAACTCTGGTACGGCCTCTACCTTGGAGCGATTGCCGCAGTCAATGCGGACACCTGGGCAACTGAAATCGGCATCTTCTCTAAAACGCCCCCAAGATCGATACGCAATTTCAGGATCGTTCCCCGTGGTACTTCCGGCGGCATTACACTGCTCGGCCTTTTAAGTGCCCTGGCCGGTTCTATTGTCATCGTACTCGTCGGATCGTTTTCCGCGCCATCCGGATTGAATTTGGCTTTTCTGAGCCCGGTTTTCTGGACGATCGTATCCGGAGGATTTATCGCTTCTCTGATCGACAGCGTACTCGGGGCAACCATTCAGGCCCAGCACCGCTGTCCGGCATGCAAAAAAATCACAGAAAAGAAAATACACTGCAGAGGGAAAAAGACGGAACATATTTCCGGATTGTCCTGGTTGAACAACGACTGCGTCAATGGATTATGCGCGTTAAGTAGTGTTGGTTTTATTTTAATCGGGATATTTTTTCTGAAAATATAAGTTAATATTTCAACTTCAACAAACAGGAGGAAATCTATGTCTACAATCATTGATGTACAAGCTCGTGAAATTCTTGATTCCCGCGGCAACCCGACTGTCGAGGTGGATGTGGTTCTGGAAAGCGGCATTCTCGGACGCGCAGCCGTTCCGTCAGGAGCGTCCACAGGAGAACACGAAGCAGTCGAACTTCGGGACGGAGATAAAAAGCGTTTTCTCGGCAAAGGAGTGAGCCAAGCCGTGACCAATGTGAATGAAACGATTGCAGAAGAAATTATTGGAGAAGATGCCGTTTATCAGACAGACATTGATCAAATATTGATCGAACTGGATGGGACACCAAACAAATCCAAATTGGGCGCGAATGCGATATTAGGTGTTTCAATGGCTGTGGCAAAAGCTGCAGCCGATTACGTCGGTCTGCCGCTGTACCGGTACATCGGAGGCGTCGGAGCCCGTATTTTACCGGTTCCCTGTATGAATGTACTGAACGGCGGCGCGCACGCAGACAACAGCGTGGATCTGCAGGAATTCATGATCGCCCCGGTTGGTGCACCTAATTTCAAGGAAGGGTACCGAATGTCGTCCGAGGTTTATCATCATCTGAAAAAAGTGTTAAAAGATCAAAATTACGCGACCGGAGTCGGCGACGAAGGCGGTTTCGCACCGAACCTCAAATCCAACGAAGAAGCCATACAGGTTATCCTGAAGGCCATTGAAAAAGCCGGTTATACTCCGGGCGACGACTTTTTCATCTGTCTCGACCCGGCGGCAAGCTCATTCTACGATACGGCGAAAAAACGATATGTCCTGGCTTCGGAAAAAAAGGAGTTGACAGCTGAAGCAATGGTCGACTATTACTGCAAACTGGTCGACAAATACCCCATTTTTTCCATCGAAGACGGCTTGGATGAGAACGACTGGGACGGCTGGAAAATCATGACCGACAAATTGGGCTCCAAAATCCAGCTCATAGGAGACGATATTTTTGTGACCAATATTGAACTTCTCAAAAAAGGCATCGAAAAAAAGGTCGCCAATTCCATTCTGATCAAGCTCAACCAGATCGGCACTTTGACAGAAACACTGGATACGATTCAACTGGCCGACATGAACGGATATACATGGATGGTTTCTCACCGTTCGGGTGAAACCGAAGACACGACTATCGCGGACCTCGTAGTCGCAACCAACGGCGGTCAGATTAAAACCGGAGCGCCCTGCCGGAGTGAACGGATCGCAAAATACAATCAGCTGCTTCGCATTGAAGAGGAACTGGACAATTCGGCCATCTATTACGGGAAACGTGTTTTGAAACACCAATAAATCTTTATATTAAAACGACAAGAAATTATTCTGACTTATAATCAACATGGCCAGAAAAATAAAATATCAAAAAAAGAGTTAGCAACCGTTACTAATGAAAAAAAAAATAAATAGAAAAAAGAGGAGGTGGATATTCAGTTTTGTCGTTTTACTAATCCTCCTCTTCTTTCTTTCGATTGGGAAACGAGGATTTATCCAGCATATTCGTATCAAAATTGAACAACATCAATTGAAAAGGGAAATAGCCTCTCTGGAAAAAGAAAAAGAGCGGTTGGAAGAAGAAAAAAAGAAGCTGGACGATCCTGAACATATCGAAAAAATTGCCAGGGAAAAATATGGCATGGCCAAAAAAAACGAGAAGGTCTATCATGTCGTCCCTGAAAAAAAAGAATCCGGGAAATAAGTTATGTGGAACGAAATTCGAAAAACTTTCATTGCGGGACTCCTTACCCTCGCTCCCATCACATTGACCATTTATCTTTTCTATCTGCTCTTCAAGTTCATGGACGGAATACTGAGAAGCAATGTCAGCCAGTTTTTGATCAATCATTTCGGTCTTAATTTTTTCAAATCCCCCGTTCCGGGGCTGGGATTGATTACACTTCTTTTACTCATCTTTCTCACCGGTTCGATAGCGCGTAATTATATCGGGAAAAAGCTGTTCTCATTGGGCGATTTCATTGTCACACGAATTCCCCTGATCAACCGAATCTACATTGCGATTCGCGAAATCAGCGAAGCGGTGCTTTCCGAAAAGCGAGAGGTTTTTAAAAAAGCAGTCCTGATTGAATACCCCCGAAAGGGGCTGTATTCAATCGCCTTTTTTACGCAGAACACAAAGGGACCGATTCGGCAGACAATCAAACAGGATATCGTCAGTGTCTTTCTTCCTACGGCACCCAATCCCACTTCGGGATTTCTGCTCTTCGTTCCCAAAAAACATGTTATCGATCTCGAGATGAGCGTCGAAGATGCCATGAAACTGGTGCTGTCTGCCGGCTCGATTCATCTGAAAGACGGCAGAGGCATCAATCAGCTGTTTTCCAACAAACAGAAAATAAAAACGGAACCGGATATCCTCTCTCAAAACAGCGAGGACCCGTCCCGTTGAGAGAAACAGTTGGAAGGCTTTTTTTCTTCAACAGAGATCAAAACAGAAAATGGAAAAAATATGCCCGTGGGCTGTTTTACATTGCATTCCTTGTAATCCATACAACAGGGCACACGACAGAATCGGAGATCCCACCGAACGTACAGGATTCGATCCGTACAAATTATATGCGGGGGCTGAACACGGAATTATGGGAATGGGGATTCGATTATGGCAAGGCAATCTCCCCGGTTTATCTATTCAACATCGGAGGAACACTCTCTTCCTCCCGTCTGCTCGTCACTTCCACCGGAAACAAATGGAAAGACAAGCATCTATTCAACATGGAACTGCAGCGCATTCTGAATCCGAACTTTTCAACCAGATTTTTGATAGACAGCTTTTTCCTTTCCGATAAGCAATCCGGTTATCTCGATACACTTCAAAATGATATTCAGACCCATTCTGTCGGATTCGGCGCCAGTTATAAAAACAGGGGATTGAACATTCCCTGCTCGATCAGCCTTAAAGAGGACCGGAGAATGGGACAAACGGATCGGGGGCTGAATACGAAAATCGGGATGAATTACAGGAACTTTAAACTTGGAAGTTATAACAACGGATTATCTGTTGATTATGAAACGGACCATCTCGATCAGAGAAACAACACAACCTTTACCGTCTCATGCCTTTTCGACCGGCAGTTCTATGAAAATACCGGCGACACCCTGAAAGCAAATGTCTATCATCAGCGGCGGGATTACTACATTTCAATGTACGGGGATATCGAAAGCCGGACAGAATCCGGTCAGCACATTGAAAATACATTGACATACTATGTAGGTTCAGGAATTTCATGTCTTTTTTACGGAAGCCTTTTTAACCGCACCCAGAGATACAGCCAGATCACCGGAACTGAAAAAGGGTTAAAGCGAATACGGACGGATTTTCAAGCGGAAGGAACCGCCAGATTGTTGTGGAAAACATCTCTCATCCGCACGGTACTCGACTTTCGCTACGCAAGCGAGGATCAAAAATATGAGAGCGGAGTAACTTCTCTGTCCTCAAAAAATTACAGTGCTTTTACGCTGATTGCTCCTGACAATCGGGGAACCTATACAAATTTAAATTTAGGCACACAGTGGCGGATTTCACACGCGGATTCTCTTGGATTCTTTGCTGGTATTCAGAGGTACCGATACGACACACCGGACCCGGAAAATTTCGACGACCGGGATGAATTGAGATACCGATTTCAAATTCAGGAAATCCACACCTTTTCTCCCGAGCTCAGATTGCGAACCTTACTGAACCTCAACCTGCTTCATTTCGTATATATCTTTGGAGAAAGAAGCGCCGACAACAATTGGACGCGTATTCTTAGTTTCAGTCCCTCGGTCCTCTGGACTCCTTCAAGCAAAGTAAGAATGACACAAACTGCCGAGGTTCTTGTAAATACGGTGGATTTCGACTATGAAGCACTGGATCCGACAGTAAAAAGCTATCTTTACAGAAAATTGAGCATTGAAGATTCCCTCCGGATTCAATTGTCGTCTAAAACATCCGTACATTTATATTATGAATTCGAATGGGACGAAAACGGAAAATTTCTCTGGAAGGACTGGCTGGAACAAAAACTGATTGATCGGAAAAATCAAAATTTTTCAATATATTTAAATTATTGTCCCTGGCGATGCCTCAAACTCGTATCTGGATACTCGCTCTATTTTAGGCAGGGATACCGGTATGCAATCGGATTGGACAACGAACAGCAGAAAGAAAGAACAATCAATTTTAGAAGTTATGGTCCTACACTGCGTCTGGAATACTTTGGGAAACGGCTCGCTCTCTTTATCAATGGAAACATCATCGGCACAAGAATTCTCGATCAAAAAAAACATGTTCTCACCCGGCTGGACCTGAATATGAGCTGGAAACTTTGAACCGAAACTAAAAATGATAAAGCGATCATGAATCAAAAAGAATATACCTTTACCATTCCAAGCAAACTTGAAAAATTGATCGAAGTGGAAAAGGTTGCGGAGAAAATCAGTACATCCTCCGGATTATCAAAAGATCAAAGCAACAATATCGCTATCTCAATCACCGAAGCGGTGGGCAACGCTATCGTGCACGGCAATCATAAAGATCCCAGGAAAAAGGTAACTATCCGTTTCCGGGTTACGAACAGGGAGATGACTGTCGAAGTGAAAGATGAAGGGAAAGGATTCAATCCCGACAAGCTTTCAGATCCTCTCAAACCGGAAAATATTATGAAGGAAAGCGGCAGGGGAATTTTTATTCTCAAATCTTTGATGGACAGGGTTTCCTTCCGCTTTTCTCCAAGTGGGACAACGATTCGGATGACGCTTAAAATCAGGAAGCGAAAACCGTGACCCTGGAATACATGACATCGCTCTTCTATCTGATCTGCGGAATTATTCTTCTCATCCTCGGCATCATCATTTTCAAGGAAAATCCCCGCCAGCGGATCAACCGTGTAACCGGCATTATGATGATTTTTGCCGGCACAGGACCCATCTTTGGCGCCTTCGGGCTACTGCTGAGTCATTCTTCCGGTACCCAGATCGATCTTGAACCTTTTCGAAAGGTGTTTCTAATCTGGGAATTCTTTTTCCCGCAGCTGCTGCTCTTTTCTTTCATTTTCCCGAGAGAAAACAGATGGGTCAAGCGCCACTCCTGGCTGCCGTTTCTGATCTTCCTTCCGCACCTGATCCATTTTGTCATCGTGGTTGTTTTCTCAAGTCCGGAACAGGTTCGTTCGATTATCAATCTTCAGCCTTTGATCGACCGCTTCGGTGTTATCGCCCAGCCCGTTGTGATTCTTATGGGTATAGGACTCCTTTTTCTCAGTTTGATTTATAAATTCCATGCCAACTGTTTTGCGCTAATCAATCTGATTTATATTATCCTCTCAATCAGCTTAATGATGCTGGGCTATCGCCATTTGACCAATCCCCGCTCAAAAAAACAAGTCGGATTTGTTCTCTGGGGGATTCGTGCCAGCATGGGCCTTTATGCGATTGCATTCATTTTCCCCGCTTTGAATATCCTTCGGACAAGCCAGGTTATATCGCATCTCTTAACCTCCGGCGCTCTTTTTATCGGTGCGGGTTCTATTGCCTGGGCCATCATCCGATATCAGTTTTTGGACATACGCCTTATTATCCGCCGGGGTTTAATTTTTTCTTTCACATCCGCACTGATTATCGGACTCTACCTGCTTACCTATACACAGGGGAAAAAATGGATACAGAGCGCAATGGGAATCGACATTCCTATTCTTGAAATCATTTTCATCGTACTGGCACTTTTCACTTTCCAGCCCATTTTTAATCTTATCGAAAAAGTGTTTGATCGTATATTTTCAAGAGAACGTTCGGACTACCGGAATGTACTTCAGGAATTAAGCCACAGCATTATCACAACATTCGATATAAAAGCACTCGTCCAGAAAATCACATCAACTCTCCGGGAAACCATGGCCCTCGAAAATGTCGAATTGATTCTGCCAAACCGGGACGGTACTTTCTCCCTTGAAACCGGGAATGGTCAGTTCAACTGGAAACCGAATGAGGAGTGGATCAAGATTCTTAAATCCAAAGAGGAACCCACAGGTTTCGACGAAATCTCCCTGCTCGTCAAGGACGACAAGTCCCTGGATAAACTGAGAAAACTGAACGCCTTCCTCATCGTTCCCCTGATTTACAGGGAAAATTTAAGCGGAATACTCACGTTGAGCAAAAAAGCGAACAAAACACACTTTACCGCCGAAGACATGACCGTTCTCTCCGTACTGTCCGGTCAGGCGGCCATCGCATTCGAGAACGCACATATGTATCAGGACATTCTCGAAAAACAGCGGATGGAAGAAGAATTGAGACTGGCTCGTGAAATTCAGCAGAATTTACTGCCAAACGTCTTGCCAACTGGAGAACGTTTTGAACTGGCAGGATACAATCTGCCATCCAAGGAAGTGGGCGGAGATTATTACGACTTCATCTCCCTGACTGAAGGGAAAATCGGAATTGCCATCGGTGACATCGCCGGGAAAGGTATTCCGGCCGCAATTCTCATGTCCAACCTGCAGGCCACGCTACGTATCTCGGCCAATCAGGGCATCCGTTGTTCCGATGTGGTGAGTCAAGTGAACGGGCAGATTACAAAAACCACTTCCATTGAAAAATTTGCTACCTTCTTTTATGGAATTTTCAATTCAAAGAACGGCACCTTCGAATATACAAATGCCGGCCACAACTATCCTATCCTGTGGAGAAAAAACGGATCACATTCCCTGCTCAAAGAGGGAGGATTGATTTTGGGTGTCATCGAAAATATTGATTATCAAACCAGAGAGGTGCAGCTTCAAACCGGCGACACACTTCTCCTCTATACGGATGGAATTACGGAATCGATGAATGCTTCAGGCGAAGAATTCGGCGAGGAACGTCTCCTGGACTGCCTGGCCAGAATCAAACATAACAGCGCCCAGGAAATCCTCGAAAATGTCCTCACCGAAGTGACGGCTTTCTCCCGGAGTGACTTATACTCCGACGATCTGACACTCGTCGTTCTCCGGATGAAATAAGCGCGATGAAAAAACGGATTCTAAAGGGCCTTTCCAGAAAAGAGCTGATTCAATTTGTGACAAATCTGGGAGAAAAACCGTTTCGCGCTTCGCAGATCTGGTCGTGGATCTATCAGAAGGGCGCGAATCATTTTGATGAAATGAGCAACATCAGTCTGCCCCTGCGGACCAGATTGAACCAGTCCGCCGCAATCGGGAATCTCCAATTGCTCAGCAAACAGAATTCACCCGCATCAAAAACGACCAAATTCTTGTGGGGACTGGAAGACGGTCAGCGGATCGAATCCGTGTATATCCCAGAGGGGAAACGCCGAACGGTCTGCATTTCGAGTCAGGTGGGCTGCGCCCTGAAATGCGGGTTCTGCGCCACCGGCCGGATGGGATTCCGGCGCGATTTGACGGCCTTTGAAATCATCGACCAGGTCCTGGGCATCCGCCGTGAAACCGGCGAACAGCCCACCAATATCGTTGTCATGGGCATGGGAGAACCTTTTCTCAATTACGACAACATGATCGAGGCTCTGACAATTATCAATGACCCAGAAGGGATAGCCGTAGGCCACCGGAAAATTACCATCTCGACTTCGGGAATCATTCCGCAGATACAGAGATACACGCGGGAAGGACATCCTTTCAAACTCGCCATCTCGTTAAATGCAACTACGGATGATCAACGTTCCAAACTCATGCCCATCAACAAAAAATATCCCCTTCCCGATCTGCTCCGTGCGGTGAAAGAGTATACGAGTAAGAGTAAAAAGCGGGTCACTTTCGAGTACGTTCTTTTGAAGGGTGTAAACGATACGGATGAAGACGCCCGGCGCCTGCTGAAACTGCTCAGCCCGATTCCCTGCAAAGTTAATTTGATCGCCTACAATCCGACCTCTAATAAATATCAAACACCAGACGAAAAACGGATCGAAGCCTTTGCCGAGCTGATCCGGCCGCTCTGCGC
>CAZTZL010000079.1:0-13532 GCA_964617625.1 uncultured bacterium | reverse complement strand
ATTTAAATATTTAAAAAATATTAACTTTTCAGTTTACTCCAACCATCTTTCCCAGTCATCATCGTGAATTTCATTTCTGGCAGTAGAGTTAACCAATTGCATTTCTCCCATGCCGCGGATATCCACGAAATAATATTGAACACCCCCTTCAATAGAATAATAGAACCAGATTTCGTATGCTTTTTGACTCATTTGATAGGGATGTCTTTCTATTTCGTCGGGTTCTCCATTTTTGATATAGATCATTCCGCGATCGGTTTTCCAACCTTTTTTAAATGTGCTTGAAAATCGGGCGTTGGCCATATTAACACGTTGATAATATTCCTGTTTATATTCGTTGAATTCGGTCAGAGGGTCTTTGTCGCGTTGTCTCCAGAAGCTTTTTAAAAAGGTACGTTTTCCGATTAAATCCAATTTTTTATATTGTTTCCTTTCTTTCCCAGTAGCAATATACCGGCAAAGTTCGAATGTTGAGTCCAGCTCTCCTTCGGTTAACCCGCTAAATTCATCTGTCATTTTCTCGCCAGATTCCTGTGTTTTTGCACTGCCCTTTTGAATAAAGTCCGCATGTCTGTAAACAACAAAATCTTTATCTCTGGATATTGATTTCCCCGTGGACCCATCGGTTACAGTGATTTGAAGACGGTAATTGCCGGAGGTTAAGCCGGCCACATTCGTTTTTCCTATTTCAACAACATCAGTACCCATTCGCATTTTAATTTTCTGGTCCAGTTCCTTCACCAGATTTCCATCAATGTCTTTAATTACAGACTGGACAGTATAGCTGGAATCTTTGTCTGTTTCAAGCTGAGACAGATTGTAAATTTCACAATAGTAAAATAAAATAGGCACTTCAAGGCCGAAAAGACTGCCCGGATTTGGAATAACTCTGTACCCGTTTTTGGTAAATATGGTTTTGGTTGTATCTCTCGAAATGTTTGTGCTTAATTCAATATCACTCATATCCAGATTCGTCGATGAAAATGGCGTGATCTCAATATCCATTTCATGCCATCCTCCCTGCATTTTTAAAAGATCCGTTACGTGAGTACGGAGTTTATAGGTCCCTTTTTTCAGATAAAGAGAGAATGCATTGAAAAGCCGCTGACCCTGTTTGATTTCATCGAGCGAAGCAACAGGATCGATGTTTTGAACGGTTTTTTCCGAAATCAGAGAATCTCCGGAAAACAGGCTGATCCCCATTTCAAACGATGCTTTATAACCATCATCGGCTTTTTGATGAGATAAAGCGTCATGAGACAAACCATCGCGCGGAATGGAGAAATAGATTTCCAGATATGTCCAATCCTCGGCCGTTCTAAAACGGGCAATGTCGATTTCATAGAAAATCGTACCTCCGCGTATTCCTTCTGCCTGTGAGAATGTCGGAATGAAAAGCATCGTCATACAAAATAATAAAAGATATCGTTTCATAAAATTTACGCCCCTTTCCTTTTTTAGCCATTCTCAAACTTGACAGAAACGACTTTTGAAACACCTTCTTCTTCCATTGTAACACCGTAAAGGGTATCTGCAGCTTTCATGGTCATTTTATTATGGGTAACAATGATAAACTGGGTTTTCCCGGCATATTCACCGAGGACTCGCGTGAATCTTCCTATGTTTGCATCATCAAGCGGCGCATCAATCTCATCCAGAATACAGAACGGACTGGGTTTGACCATATAGAGCGCAAACAGCAGTGAGATGGCCGTTAAAGCCCTTTCTCCTCCGGAAAGCAGGCTCAGGTCACGGAGCTGTTTTCCTGCGGGCCGGGCAAAGATTTCAATTCCAGCTTCGAGAGGATCTTCTCCTTCCACCAATCGTAGATCGGATTCTCCCCCCTGGAAGAACCTTTGAAACGTTTCCTTGAAATTGTTTCGGACTTTTCCGAAAACTTCAGTAAACCGCTGCCTGGCCGTTTCATTGATTTTTTGAATTGTGCCGTTCAATGTCTCCTCTGCCGAAAGCAGATCCTCCCGCTGTTGAATGAGAAAATCCATTCGCTCTTTATTCTGGGTATATTCGTCCAGGGCGGCCAGGTTGACAGGGCCAAGAGCTTTTATTTTGCTTTTGAGTGATTCGATCTCTTCTTCTGCGCTATCCATATCGATATGTTCTTCGTATTTCAGTTTTTCGAGATCGGTTTCATAAACATCACGAATACGGTCCTTTAGTGACTTGGCCTGATGCTCCAGATCAGAAAGGGTAATATCCATTTGATGGATTTTCTCGGAAACATCGTCGCGGTCTTTTCGGACCTGTCGAATTTCCTTTTCATGCTGATCTAACTGTTCCCGGAGAAGTTTGTATTGTTCATCCTGATCGTGTTGGCTAATTTCCATCTCGCTTTTTTTTGAAAAACTTTCTGTCAGCAGTTTTTCATTGTTTTCATTATTTTCTTTCGATTTGGCGATTTCTTCTTTCGCCTTTTCTGTCTGATCGATTCTTTCCTGAATCGTCGTTTCGATATCCTTTATCAAATTCTGGGATCGTTCGATATCGTAATCCAGATTCTGGGCTTCCCCGTTGAAACGCACAAGCAAAAGATTCTGTTGATGTACTTCTTCTTCTTTTGTACGTTCCTCATCTTCCAATCGATCCACTTCGCTCTGGAGTTTATTTGTGACCTGTTCGATTTTTTCACGTTCTTCGATACATTGACTCGACTGGGAACGGATATTTTCTGTCTCAGTATTGCTATTCTCGATTTCCTTCAGAAGATTCTGACGTTCAAGCGCGTGTTTTTGGAGCGTTTCATCGGCTTTCTCTTTTTCGAACTGATGCTTGACACGCTGCTTTTCCAGCTCCGAGATTTGTTCCTCGACACTTTTAAGAGATTTTTCGGAAAGCTCTTTTTCATTCTGTATTTTTATTGTATCAGACTCAATTTCAGCGCGTTTCGTCTGTTCTTTCTGAATGGAGGCTTCGATTTTTATTAACTGTTCTTCCAGTTCCCCGACACGTTTTTGCCGCCCCACCATACCCAGTTCCTGTTTCAGAATATCTTTGGTCTGTATCAGGCCCCAGTCTGTCACCAGTTCGCCGTTCAGTGTCACGCATCTGAACCCCGTGCCGGAAAAAAACGAGGCTGCTTTTTGAGCCTGTTGCAGATCCCTGACGACGAGAAGGTCGCCCAACAGATAGTTGGTGAGAAGCGTGAATTTTGAGTCACTTCCGACCAGTGCGTTGCCCCATCCGATGATGTCGATATCTTTCGGCAGGGCAGGCTGCATTATTTTTTCAGGAAGCGACTTGAGACGGTCCAGACAGACAATGGTTGTCTTTCCGCCCCCCTTCTTTTTCAGCACTTCTATAGCCTGATAGGCCGATGCGTTTTTTTCGAATATTAAGTAACGGGCGGCTTCCCCAAGACCGGTTTCAATGGCCAAACGGTGTTCCGGAGCAACTTCTATCGCTTCCGCTAAAATGCCAACCATACCGCTTATTTTTTCAGCCAGTAATTTTTTTGTACCGTCGGCAACGCCTTCCTTAGATTCAATCACATTGAGAAGCAGATTCAATCTTCCCTGGATCAGATTTTTTTCTCCCTGATACTGCAGCATATCTTCCTGGGATTTTTTAAGCGCTTCTCTGATTTTGTTTTCTTCTTTCAGGATTTTTTCTTTTATCTGGATTTTTTGATGTCTCTCTTTTTGGAAATTGTTATAGATCTGATCACTTTGGTTCAGGTTGAGCTGGGATGTTTTTTGAACTTCATGCAGAAACAGATCTTCTTCTTCCAGCCGTTCCAACCGTCCCTTGCTGTTGTCTATTTTTGTCCGGAGTTTTGTTTCTTCATTGTTCAATCGGTTCAATTTTTCAAGATGTTCGATAAACTCTCTTTTTTTCTTGTTGAGTTCGAGACGCTTTAAATTCAATCCCTGCTGGAAGACGGTTAACTCGTTTTTCTTGTTGTTGAAAATTCTCCCTGTGCTTGTAATTTTCACCTGAAGCGCTTCCCGGTTTTGTACTGAAACTTTAAGATGATTCTTTTGGTCTTCCAGTCGTTTTTTCAGCCCCTCGATCTCGTTTTTATTTCTTGTAATCTGTTCCTCGAGCGAGGAAATCCGCTCCTTGTTTACCCGAATGTCTCCTTCGGTTCGGCGCACCTGATCGAGCGTTTCGTTGAGCTGTTCCTGGGTCCGAGTGAGAATTTTTTCCTGTTCGACGACTTTCAGGCGAAGCGTTTCCAGATCGGCTTCTTCCTTGACAATTTCGGTGGTCCGTCCGTCTTTCTGGCCCCGAAGCGAATTCAGTTCCGCTTTCAATGGTTTGATTTTTTCCTTGAGCTGGCTTAAAAGCTGGCTGCTTCTTTTAAGGTCGATTTCCTTTGTTTGTTCATGGAGCAGTTGATATTGTCTGGCGCGATTGACCTGTCTTTTTAGGGAATTCACCGAACGTTCCACTTCCCGGATGATATCGTTGATCCGCAGAAGGTCGTTCTGCGTTGCATCCAGTTTTCGCATGGCCGCTTTTAATCGGTATTTGTATTTGGTTACTCCGGCGGCTTCTTCCAACAATCTCCGACGGTCTTCGGTTTTCTCGCTTAAAATGTCTTCAACCATTTTAAGTTCGATCACCGAATAGGCATCCGTACCGATACCGGTATCCATGAGAAGATCGTGCACGTCCTTGAGCCGCACGACGTTCTTGTTGAGCAGATACTCGCTTTCCCCTGAACGATAAAGACGCCGCGTGATGGCTACTTCGGAATAATCGATGGGAAGAAGATGGCTGGCATTGTTGAAATGGACGGTCACTTCGGCCATGCCGAGCGGGCGGGACGACTGCGCTCCTCCGAAAATAACATTTTCCATCCGGTCAGTACGAAGCACGGATTGTTTCTGTTCGCCCAGTCCCCAGCGGATCGCATCAACAATATTCGTTTTTCCGCATCCGTTGGGACCAACGACAGCTGTAATGTGATTCCCGAATTTCAGCTCAATCTTTTTAGCGAATGATTTGAAACCGTGGAGGGTGATTTTTGTCAGTATCATTGGGTCTACGCTTATACAAGAAAAATCCCCCTGAATAGACAAGGCGAGGGGGAAAACAACATCGATTTCACCATCAATCTGTTTAAAATATACCGATTTCTTGATACCTTGTCAAGATATAATTGGTAGGCCGATGGTCTCGGATTTCAATGAAATCGAATTTTTGTTATTTGACCGTCTTTCTTTTCAGAAACCGGAGACTCTCTCCTGACATCACAGGTCTGGTCGGATGAGTGGAATGAAACATAATAGAGAAATATGAATTAACGTAGAAGGAGCATCTTTTGCACGGATCGGCAATTCTCTGTTTCCAGCCGGTAAAAATAAATCCCGCTCGGCACAGCCCTGCCATATGTATCCTTTCCATCCCATTCCACCTTCTTTAATCCGACCTGCATTCTGCTATTAACGAGTGTCCGAATTCCCCTTCCCAGGATATCGTATATTTTTATTTTCACTATCTCACTTTTTGGCAGGGAAAATGAAATTGTTGTTGACGGATTAAACGGATTGGGATAATTCTGATATAATTCAACATTCTCAGGAAGTATCGGATTATTATTATCTATCAGCATGTTCGGATCTGCTGTAAATACAAAAACATCTTCTGTTGTGAATATATTCTCATAAAGAATCTGGATCCTGTCTCCGGTATTGAAAAACATATTCCCGGAAATTAAACTCCAGGTAAGGCTGTCAAGTTCACTGCTACTGGTGTCCACTGCAGTTTCTTTGTAGGGAGTATTTAGAATATGAAAGTACATGTCAAATGACGGATTAAAAGCATAAAATGGCGTGTCCGACAAAAACTGAAATCGATCGTAGAGAAGAACATTCACCTGTCTGTTGTCATCGATATTCCAGACCTCAAAAGGGATGCGAACTGTAAATGGATCATTTGATCCCGGATTTGGATTCATCGGATGATCCTGTAATTCATAACACAACGCGCCATAAAGTGTTGCCACGGAACCGGTTCCTTCTTTGATAGTTACAATTTTAGCATCCGGATTTTCATACTCGCCGGTAAATCGTAATTCATAGTCCTTTCCCAATTCAAAACGATTATCCGTTCCTCTGCCAAAAACATCTATTGCCCTCGAAGTTTCTGACAGACCGAATAGATAAAAATCTGCGATATAGTAATAATTCCCCTGCAGCGGATTCATTTCAGGGTACTGGATTGAATAATAAGACAGTTGACTTGCATCTTTTACAATGATTTTGAACCCATCTACATCGGGATAGTTATCATCTCCACTCAAATTTATCTGGTTATGTAATAACACTGTATTGGTTGTTATATCCGTTAAATTCCATACCAAACCTGAATCCAAAGCAGGATTGAAATCAACGCGATAATCATGGCCGGTCAAAAGAGCTGGGTCAATAACCAATGGTACGATGCTGCCATTGCTTTCTCCTGCAGTATGGGTTACTCGAATTGTATCCATCCATGCCAGACCTGGAGCGCCTTCGAGATAACCAATTTCTATCACATCGATGATACTTTCTGTGTATTTTGGCATCACCTGTTCTGCCGGATTGTAAGTATAAGCGGTCACCGCAAAATAATAGGGTTTGCCTTTGATCAGATGATTATTTTCCAGATAATCTTTCTCAATCGTGCAGTTTCTTTGAATGCCGGAATCAGAGCCATACTGTTGAGTAATCTGAGTTGGCAGACCGGTATCCGGATCGATAATATCTTCCACGATCTCCGTAATGCCATCGATGATATCAAATGTTGCAACCCGTACGCTGTTTGACTTTACGGGTACCAGCGAATGGAATTGATATACATTATATCCCTGGAAAGCGTAACCGTCCTCTTCATAATGCTCGATCTCCCCAGCATTACTCTCCCAGGAAAGTTTTAAATGGTTATCCACATTTTCACAGATCAGTTTGGGATAGGGTGAGAAGGGTTCTGGATAGGGTGGAAAGGTTATCCCTTTGTTTTTATTTTGAACGATTACATCATCAATATAGATGCCCTCTGTGACTTCTTCCAAATCACTAACAAATCGGAAACGCAATTTTACCAAAGTCCCGGCAGGGTAATGAGATAAATCATAACTGTATTTTAACCAATCATTGCCGGTAGGCAAAATCCCCAAGGCACCGCCGCTTCCGATAAAGTCCAAATTTTCCCAACCGGAGCCGTCATTGATTTCGGGGTGAATGCCGTTCACTCCGTAGTTGGGAAATTCATACCAGCACCAGAAGGAAAGCTCGGAATTTTGGTCTATTATAAAAGAGCTGGATTCAAGACGGTTATCCATATCGTTATCGAATACGATGGTTTCCCTGTTCCCGCAATGCCAGCTGAAATTTCCGGAATGTCTCCGATCCGAGGTGAGATACCATAAGTCGGGTGAGCCGGTATGTGTCCAAATACTATCGCTAAATTCCATATTGTCCTGAATACCGAATTCCCCTACGGATACCAAAATGCTGTCTGTAAACTGATAATCCCCATCGGTTTCCATCAATAGTCCGATTTGGGGAAAAGCTGGATTCGGACAATCTGTTCCGACAGTCATATCAAGCGATATTGTCTTTGTGCTGTCGGGCAATATTTCTCCGCAATCAAGAGAAGCGTGAGACAAGGAAAGAAAGGGCGAATTACGGTTAATGGTAATCGTGGTATTTTGTGCTGAAGCCAATCCTCTATTTTGAACAGCTAAAGTCAGGATTATTGTTTCGCCCGGTTCGGCAAAATTATCACCGTCCCCATTCGATGAATCAGACATCTGATAAAAACCGGAGGATAAAAGCGGGGTTGTTCCTGTTATTCCGATTATTCCGGTCCATGTGTTTTCCCCAAAATCTGTTATTTCTGAACTCAAATGGATCACTTCACCATTAACAAGATTGGAACCAATGTGAAATGAGAAAGCATTTGAGATGACAATTGAATCGCCTGCTGGAATTGTACCTATTGATTCAGTACTGTCAATCCAAACTATTTTTGTATTTTTGCAATAGAGAACGGCAGAAATATTGTTTGCTGAAACAGTTCCATAATTTTTAAAACAACAATTCATGGAAACCACCGCATCGGGGATAACATGACCCTGTGCCGAACCGTTGGTTGTATACGAAGCGATCTGTACGCACGGTTCATCTGTATATATAGAAATTGTATTTTCGTACGGCAGGAAATTGTGAGCGGTCACGGTTATCTGCAGATTATCTGCCAAATTTAATGTTGATACATCTAAACGTAAGGTTCCATCCAGTCCCGTTATTCCTGTTTGATACACTTCTTCGCCCTGCATCAGGCAGACCAGGGCTTCTTCCAGAGGACGGTGACTATCATCCGTAACGGTTATCGTACATCGACTTTCCCCAACAGGCAGCGTGGACGGATGTTGAACGATCATTGTTCCTGCGACATCCGTCCATACGGGCATTTCGGGATCACCCAATAAATTAACCTCGTATTCACACCAGCGGTATACATTTTTCTGTGCAGCATACGGTACATAAACCGATTTTGCAGCACCCAGTGCACCGCCAATGTGATTTATATCATTAATGAAAAGATTTTTGAAAAACTGCTGGTCGAAACGATCTGAGTAACCATAAACAGGATTACCGGGACTTCCCCAGCCATAACGGGAATTCCCGATAAAAGCAACACCTCCGCCGTTTGGATTGATCACAAAATGCTCGGCAATACATTCATAATCAAAAGCAGCTGGCCAGCAACCAATGGAAAACAAAATTGAATAGTAAGGGCCATTCTCCAGAAGATCCATGTCCTCACAAGATATCAATCCGTCACCGATACTCATCAATAACTTCCCGGCATGGCCACAGTGATTAATGATGTTCTGTCCTTGATTGATTGCATTCATTACCGATTCTTTGTTTTCGTTACCATTATGCTCATAAAGTTTTGTAACCGGGTCAAATCGGTCCGGTACATACATTTTATCGATATAATCCTTACCCTCACCAGAATTCGTATAGGGTTCCGACCACAGAACTTCTCCCAGAAATAACATATTCAACTCATTGCCATTCAATGCATTTTTTTCATAAGTTAAAATTTTATTCACGAATGCATCGGCTTCTTCTGAATTTTCAACAGGAGCCCTGCCGACAAACACATCGGGATACATATCAATATCATCATCGATCTCCCCGTAAATCGTATTGCCGTTAGCATTCCAATCGCCATCCAAGTCTGAATAGTATAGATCACAAGGAATGTAATTTTCTTTATAATCGCCATATTCGCAGTCAAAGGCAAAAGCAGTCCTGTGGGGAATAATATCCGTGTCACCCCCCAACAAGATCCATACTGTGCCCCAATGTTGATAGGCATCAATGATGAAATTCCTGATTTTCTCCTGATTGTCAATACCTGTATAATTGGAATAGATGTGAGACGTTGTGACAATTGTGGCAGATAAACCCTTTTTTAATTTCCAATCTGCCAAAGGTTGAAAATGAGGAACCAAATCATCGGATGTGATGATGACATACAGATGTTCTTCATTCGATAACAGTGCGTTTTGATATTCTGCCGGAAATTTTTCTGTTTCTGCATCGTTGTAATCTTTGACCATTTTATTCAACAAAATATCTTTGACCTGTTTTGAATACCCGCTCTGTTTGGGCATTCTGGGAAATTTACCGGAGGTTTTGTATTGAACGGTGATCTCAACTTCTGAATAAAATTTTATTTTTTTCTGCAAAGGAAAATACTGCAGAGGAAAGACAAATAATGAACCGATCGGATTTCCTGATAAAAAACCGGATTTGGAAATTTCAATAATGTCTTTTGGGTAGGCATCGTTAGATGCATATATGTGCGTGTCAGGAGAAACGGCCTTATATTTTGTTTTGTCGGATAGTATTTGTGGTGGCTGGGCAGGAGAGATAAGGTATTCTCCTTCTAAGAATTCGCTTTTTGTACTGATAATGGTGATTCCGGCAATTTCTTTACCTGCAGGCAAATCGAATTGAATAATTGCAAATGGAAGTACCGGAGCACCCGTTTTTTGGGATATTTCGTAATCTTGATAAGTAATCAGGTCGTATCCTGACTTTTTGCTGAATACTAATTTATCCTTTGTAAATGAAAAATGAATTGGATTCGTTTGGGCGTTGCCAATATGTAAGTTTAAGATAAATAAAAGAGTGAAAATAAAAACAGGTCTTGTTTCAGGGCAACGTGTTTTCATTTAAGACTCCATCACGTCATATTCAAACAAATTCAATTTCTCTGATAGTATTCTCATCACAAAAAAGGATAGATCAATTCAATGAGAAAGACTATAGTGATTTTTCCCTTTAGCTTGTAAAATACCAAATGAGGGATTGAATGTCAATAACGTTATTTCATTTCTTGGAATTACAAAAAAAGTCTTTACTTTTTCCCTGTTTTTATGTATTATAAATTTAGTTTCTGCGTCCTGTCATAGCATCCAATTCTTGTTTTTTCATCTGTTTGTATCCGAAAAAATAATTAATGAAAAATCAACCCGCTCTCAAGGCAGCTCTATTGCTGTCACTCGGAATTCTGGCAAGCAGGTTTGAACACGTTCCTTTTCATGTTGTCTGGATTGCGGTTTCCCTGATGCTGCTGTGTCTTCTTCTCCTTTTTTATGGAAAAAAGACCGGTCCGATTTTTCAAATTTTATTATTGCTATCCGTTTTCCTTTTGGGTGTTTTAAGGGAATATCAAAGAGCGCATCTCTTTCCGCCTGATCACATTCTTCATTTTGTCCCGTCCGAAGCGCCAATTCACATTCGGGGATTTCTTCTGAAAGATCCGGTTGATAAAAATCAAAGAACCGAGTTTCTGGTCGATGTGGATTCCATCTGTATCGGGAACAGAGAGATCAAATCCTGCGGCGGGATCCTTGTTTCATCGTATTCCGATTTGCCTGTTTCCCTGAAATACGGAGACGAAATTACTGTTTTTGGATCTCTGGAAAGGCCGGCGGGACAGCGAAATCCCGGAGGATTCGATTACCGGGCCTATCTTGAGAGGAAAGGGATCTATGCGGTTTTAAGAATTAAGGGATCGTTCGCCATTCAGGGAACAGGGAATAAAAAGGGAAATTGGATTCTCAGAAAATGGATCTACCCCGCGAGGAGGTACATTCTTCGTGTCATCAACCGGACGACTGCAGGACAAAGCCGTGCGCTCCTGAAAGCGCTCATCATCGGTGAACGGGGAGAAGTCTTTCCCGAAGTCCGGGATGATTTTGCGAAAGCGGGTGTGATTCATGTGCTGGCTGTGAGCGGTCTGCATGTCGGATTTGTCGTGATGATTTTTCTCACCATTTTTGGATTATTCCGGTTTCCTTATCTTGTCCGGATTTTGTTGACCATTGCCGGACTTATTTTTTATGTTCTGTTGACGGAAGCGAAAGCCCCTGTGGCAAGGGCTTCAATTATGTGCGGCCTCTATTTATTCGGCACGCTCTTCGAAAGGCGGCCCGATCCGTTCAACATCATGGGTCTTGCCGGGTTGGTTTTACTGCTCATCAATCCTTTGGATCTTTTCGATCTGGGATTTCAGCTTTCCTTTGCGGCCGTTTTTTCAATTGTGTTTTTTTATCAAAAAATCAATGCTCTTCCTTTCATTGTGAAAATCAAGAACAATTTAACCAAATACAGTATCGGCCGATATATTCTGCCCGCTTTTCTGGTTTCTTTGTCCGCTCAACTTGGGACATTGCCGCTCATTGCTGTTTATTTTAACCGCATTCCCCTGCTCGCTTTAGTGATCAACCTGATTGCCGTTCCGGCGGCCGGGCTCATTGTGGCACTGGGATTCACTTCCATTATTTTCAGTCTTTTTTCTTTCTGGATCGCGTCCGTGTACGGCGCTTTAAATCAGGAAATCATCCGCCTTTTCATCGGGCTTATACACTGGTTTGGAAAACTTCCATTTTCATATATCGAAATCCCGAGTCCCGGAATGATATTGATCATGCTTTACTTTTCTTTTCTGCTTCTTCTACTTCAGATACATGATTCAAGAAGAAGGAAACAATTTCTGTTTGCCGTGGTTGTTTTTTCAAATCTCTGGATTTGGGAACAGGTGATTCGAAATGATTCAAACAAACTCACCTGGATTCAATTCGATGTCGGCCAGGGAGACACGGCTTTGATCCGGCTGCCGAGAGGGAAAACCGTATTGATAGACGGAGGGGAAAAGCGGCCTCGTTTCGATAACGGAGAGCGGGTAGTTGCGCCCTATTTACGGAAACAGGGCATTCGAAAACTCGATCTTGTCATTTTAACCCACCCTCATAACGATCATGTCGGCGGGCTGACCTATATATTAAACCATTTTCTTGTTTCTTCGATTATCACGGCAGGAACCGCTTTTAATTCCGGATTATACAGCGATTTCCTGAACACTATTGAAAAATGCGGTATTCCGCATACTATTGTAACCGCGCCGGACAGTCTCTTTTTTCCCGGAATCAAAATGTTCTTTTTATCCCCCACACGGGAGATCAAAAATAGCGACCGGAATGTCAATAATCAATCGGTTGTAGTCAGGATTATATACGGCAGAATCCGTTTGTTATTTATGGGAGATGCGGAAAGGGCGATCGAAAAAAGTCTGGTTTCGCAAAAACTCTGTCTTCAATCCGACGGTCTTAAAGTCGGCCACCACGGCAGCATCACTTCGAGCACGCGGCCCTTTCTCGAACGCGTCGCACCTGAATTTGCCGTTATTTCAGTCGGGCGGTATAACCGTTTCGGTCATCCTTCGGATATTGTGCTTCAACGGTTCCGTGACATGAACGCCGATGTTTTCCGAACGGACAGGGAAGGTGCTGTGATCTTCCGAACCGACGGGACGACTCTCAGGAAAATAAACTGGTGAGGATTTTTCGAAAATTTTTAAATCTTGTTCAAGCAGTCTCTGTTGGAACGGAAAATACTTCTGTTGCTATTACATGCCGATATATTTCATTACTTCATAGACAAGAACGGCCGGCCAGACAAGCGCTTTTAAAAAGCCCAGAACACCGATCCAGAAACCGGCGGCATGAGAAATAAAATAGACGGCTGCTCCGATAAATCCCAGACCATAAACGGCACTTGCAGGAGCACCTCCGTGCATTTCTTTTTTCATGGTTTTCCCTCCTTTGGTTTATTCCCAAAAAGATCAAAGGAACAAGATAGATGATTTAAAAATTTTTTTCTACTTTAATGATTCTTTCGAATTTCCTCGAGCCGAATCTGTGCATCGGGATCACGGTGAAACAATGCATTCAGCTTATCACATGCATACGCAGTGCATTGTGCACAGGTTTCAAGATTTCTATGGCTTGCACATTTTCGGATCTCACAGCTCAAACATCCGGGGAATAGCCTTCCGGTATCGGCCCGGCAGCCGTCACAGTCGGTGATCTCTTCGGGGCTCAGGTTCATTCCGTATTGCTCTTTACAGACCTCGGCGATTGAAGTACGCATCGTTTTCTGACGAGGTCGGTTCTGCTCCAAAGTGGCCACATGAATAGGACAGGTCTCACAATTCAAACC
>CAZTZL010000078.1:0-13623 GCA_964617625.1 uncultured bacterium | reverse complement strand
AACTGTTGTGCCTGTTTTACTATGGTTTCGAGTTTTTATAAACCATTTTGAGAATACTTGGCAAAACAATTAATAGCAATGGTAATGCAATAATAAATCCTCCGATTACTGCAATGGCAAGCGGCTGGTGCATTTGAGCCCCAGTGCCGATGCCGGCAGCCAAAGGTGCCAGCGCCGCGATGGCACCCAAAACAGTCATTAAGTTAGGCCGCAAACGTGCTGAAATGGCAGAAATCAGCGCATTGTTGACTGTTGCACTTTTCAATTCAAATAAAAACTTATGAATGGTAAAAATGGAATTTTCTCCAATGATGCCAATAATCATAATCAAACCCGTATAACTTCCAACGTTCAACGGTGTGCGAGTCAGGAACAATGCAATCACACTGCCTGATATTCCTGTAATACTAATGAAAAGTACGATTAAGGAAAGTTTCAGGCTTTTAAACATAAACAATACAACAGTGAATACCAACAGGCCGCCCATAATAAGAATTTTCAGTAATTCAGCAAAAGAATTTTGTTGTTCGGCATATGATCCGCCATATACTATCTGGTAAGAGGAAGGCAAATTAATTTTTACGAGTTTGCGCTGAATGTCCTTCATCACACTTCCCAGGTCACGATTGTTCAGTCTTGCTGTTACCACGCCCATCGTCTGCAGGTTTTCACGCTTAATTTCAGAAAGACCGCTTTGAATGGAGAAATCAGCAAATTTGCTTACAGGCAAATATTCTCCCGAGGACGTGCATATTTTGACCTGCTTTATTTTTTCAACAGGAGTTCTGTTATTATGTGGAAAAATCATCCGGATATCGGTAAGCTGTTCTTTTTCTGGGATTGAACCAACCACTGTTCCTGCAAGGTAGGTTTCAATTTGAGTGTGTAAGTCAGAAGGATTCAATCCAAATTGTTTTAATTTATCTTCTCTCGGAATAATTTTAAGCATGGGCCCGGCAATTACAATGCCGTCAAAAACATCGGCAGTTCCATTAATCGTCGTAACACTGTCGGCCACCTGTTTCGACAATGCTTTCAGTTTATCGTGATTGTCACCAAATATTTTTATTTCTATGGGCTGTACGCTGCTCATTAAATCGCCTAACATATCCGTAATTACTTGTCCAAAATCTACGGTAAGAGCAGGTAACGCACTTTCAACTTTTAAACGAATATCATTGGAAATTTCTCCGGTTGTTCTCTTTCTGTTTTTATACAATTCAATCAGGTAGTCACCACTATTGGGTTCGGTAATAAAAAATCCCATTTGTGTCCCTATGCGTCTCGAATACGTTTTTACTTCCGGGATGCTTTCAATAATTTTATCCACTTCCGTAAGCATTCTGTCGGTTTCTTCGAGAGACGTGCCCGGGGGAGAATCGAAATCCAAAACAATGGAACCTTCGTCCATTTCCGGTAAAAATCCTGTTGGAAGTTCTGGCATAACGAAATATATACTCAATATCAAGAACAGAGTAATCGCACCGCTTAAATAGGGCCTGGTGATAAAAAATTCTATCCATTGACGGTTTTGAGCATGACTCAATTGAATGGCTTTTGTGCCTGTTTTGTTCGTCGAAAAAAGCAAATAGATTACGGGCAGGCCAAGCCAGGTAATGACAAATGAACAGAGAAGGGTAATAATCATGGTTTCGGTAAGAATCTTGAAATAGGCCCCGGCAACTCCGGACATCAATTGAAAAGGAATGAGAATAACAATGGTGCTGAGGGATGAACTTACCATGGCGGGGAATAAAAATTGAATGGTTTTGCCTATTAACTCTTTTGGTTTTTGTTTCGGATATTCTTCCTGCGTGCGGTGAATTTGTTCCAGCACAATAATCGCATCATCAATAATTAAACCAATGGCCGCAGCAATCGCGCCTATGGTCATAATATTAAAATCGAAACCAATGGAAGACAGGGTGATAAAAGTCAGAGCCAGTGTGAGTGGAATCGTTATTAGAATGACGGCACTCGCTTTTAACGAGCGCAGGAAAATAATCACGACAACCATTGCCAGAAGCAGACCAATCCAGAGGACATCGATAATACTTCTGATGCTGCTGTTCACAAACTCAGCCTGGTTATAGTACGGTTTTAATACGACTCCTTTGGGTAGAATATCATTGAGTTTCCCGGCTTTTTCAGCCACCTGCTTTGATACATCGATCAAATTGCTGTTTGGTTGTTTAATGACCGCTATTAAAGGCACATCTTTTCCGTCGGCGTTGATTTTAACATATTCCGTGCTTTCCGATATTTCAACCTTTGCAATGTCTGAGATTTTTATTTTACGGATGGCGTCATCGAAAAGAATCAGGTTTTCGAGCTGCTGTTTGTTTTTGATAGTAGCATCGGTAACGGTTAAATATAGTCTGCTGTAATCAATAGTATATCCATTTGAATTTATAAAATCGGTTTGTTGAATAGCATTATATATTTCCTGTGGATTTATTTTCAATAAACTCAATTTTTGCTGATCAAGGATAATTCGATATTCTTTTTCTTTTCCGCCAATTATATCGACAGATGCTACTCCTTCTATGCGGGAAAGATATGGTTTTACAATATATTCTGCTATCATCTTCAATTCTACCTGGTTTTTAGATGTTGATTGTAAAGAATACCCCATAACAGGTAAAATAGAAGGGTTCATTTTCTCTATTGTAATTTGGACCTCTGCCGGTAGACTGTTTTTAATCTGGGCAATTTGCGATTCGACCCGCTGTTTATCCAGATCAATGTTCGAACCCCATTCCATAAAGGCCGAAATCTCGCAGCTTCCAATGCTGGTCGTACTGCGTATCAGATTAAGATTTTCGACTTTTTTAATGGCATTTTCGAGCGGTTTGGTAACCGTAACCATCATTTTATCTACCGGTTGTTCCCCATTATCCGCTATTATTTTTATTTTTGGAAAAGTAATATTCGGGAAAAGCGAAGTCTTCATATTTTTATATGAAAATGCACCGCCCATTAAAATAAGCACCAAAATAACACTTATTGGACTTCTAAACCGGAGAAATAGCTTTTCCATAATTATTTTTCAATTCTTACAATTGTGCTGTCAGGCAGGCCGTAGGCACCTTCACTGATTACCCAATCATTAATATTTAAATCGGGCGATAAAATTTCTACCAGACTATCGTTTTCAATTCCTTTGAGAAAGGGTACTTTCACAGCCAAGTTATTATTGATAATTTTCATGACCCAGAATTCGTTCTGCATTTCGTTGGTCATTACCGCTTTTCTGGGGATTAAAAAGGAATTGATGTGTTTTGTATTTACAAACTGAACTGTCAGGTTTAAATTTTCCGGCAGTTGCCTGATGGTAACCGGTTTAATTAAAACAATCTGGGTCTGGTCTGTTTCGTTAATGATGGGCAGTATTTTATAAATATTCCCATCGAATACTGTATTGTCAGACAAAAATATTTTACATTTTAATCCCGTTTTCAACAGTGTGTCATATTCGAAAGGTACATTGACCTGTACCGTTAAATCTTCATTCTCGATAATACTGCACAGGAGACTGCCTTCCATCACATAACCACCGATTTCGGTAATATTCAACTCATAGATCGTTCCATCAGAAGAAGCCAATACTTTAATAAGTCCCATGTTGTCACTCAATGTACCGGTGTTTTCCAAGGCTTTACTTTCTTTGGTTTGTATTTCAAATAGAACATCATTTTTCCGAACGATATCACCGAATTTGATATTTATCTTTGCGATATAACCTGTAATAGGAGAGGCAATCGCATTTTTTTTCAAATAAATTGTTTTGCCGTTTAAACTGATATTGTTTTCAATATCGCCCTGGTTAATCGGTATCGCTTTCACGGAAACTGCGGGCGGCTGTTCTTCCTGAGTGTCGCCTTTTTTCTTGCAGGAAGAAATGATCAGAAATATTAAAATTGTGGATAATAAACAAATTGTGTTTTTCATTACGGTTCCTTTAATAGTTATAATAATTGTATGAATTGATCAAAGCTTGCTTTTCCATTTTCAGGAACAGGTTTTCCTGTTTTTTGGAGGCTATATCTTTCAATAAATTTTTAAAGTCCATCACGTTAACTTCTCCCTGCGACAGTTCTCTTGAATAGGCGGCAAGCAGTTCGTCGTATCGATTAATTTGTTCTTCTGTAAGGCTCTCTCTTTGGTTGAGCGAGTTAATTTGATTTAGTATTTTATTTTTATTCATATCGTTTTGCATTTTGAAATTTTTCATTTCAAATTCAAGCGTTTGTAATTCAATGATCGATTTTTCCCTTTGTAATTTTCGTTGGTTGCCGTCGAAAATATTCCAGCTTAATGTGATGCCGGTGCTGAATCCAAGCCGGTTCAGTGAAGGCTGATAAACAGCATTTAGACCCGCATTGGCGAATAAATCCAATTGCGGTTTGTATTTTTGTTCATTGATCACCTGTTCGGCCATCACGTTTAAACTGTCAAGTTGATACGAAATCAAAAATTGTGAATCAGTTATATTCCCTGGATTGAATTGTAAATTTATATCCTGAATATTGACCAGACCCGTGTCATTGATCCCGCAGATAAGATTCAAATCGTAGAGGTTGTTTTTATATTCAGTCTGATAAGTAATAGCGTCGCCCTCATAGTTCTGACGTTCAATTTGTAAAAGCATTAAATCGGTCTGTTTATAAATGGCGCTTTCAACTAATTTGTGCAGGATCAGCAATTGATTGTCAAGTTCATTTAAAAGCGATAAACTGTTTTCGATTTGTATTTTTGATTTCAGGCAAAGAATATACTGATCACAAACAAGCCGCTCCAATTCATGAATCGTCAGTGCAATGCTGTTCTCATTAATATGATGTAATATGCCAGCCTGATTTAAATAACATCGATACTTTGATTGTGTGAAAAGAGGCTGTTTTACCGAAACGAATGCCTGGTATTGGCCGCCATCCGTAGCTGCCAAATCGTAACCGGTATAATTGTCTGCATTAGCGGACACCCACTCAAAATGATCTGACCCGTTGTCATGTACAATAATAGGGGAAAACAAAACATTGGCTTCCAGATTGATTTCGGGTTTTCTGAGAGTACTTTTGATTTGTTTTAAATCAAGTTCAATAATTTTATTCTCATTTTTATTTTTTAAAATTAACGGACTGTTCATTTTTGCCTGATCCAGATAATAATTAAAATCCCGGGACTGGGCGTTTAAAAATCCCGGTAAAAACAACATGAATATCGATAGAATAAAAGTTCTCATTTTTTGGATTCCAAAATTTCGGATTGGTTGTATAACAAGGAAGTTCATTTATTTTGTACTAAACTTCAAGATTAGTGGTTTCACGAATATTTTTAACAGTGACCAGACCAAACCATTAAAAATTTTGGCCTGCTTTTGAAAAAGAGTTGAGCAAATAACAGAAAGCGGAGTTCGTATCCTGTTTTTCTATTCAAAAGTGACCTGAATGGGAGATTTATCTTTCTTGCTGAAGGTCACTTTTTTTGTCACTCCGTTTGATGTGATTTTATAATCCCCGTAAAACGCGCGGGTTTTGAATGTGCCTTTCTTATCCGCTTTGCCGGATGTTTTAGTCCACCATTTGTTGAACACCAGATCGCGGTACGCTAAAGCCTGGGGAGTCGGCGTCCAGTCTTTTTTCCACATGGCTGTTTGCGGCTGCCAGTGGTCGCCCTCCCAGAATCCCCACATCACGATGGCTTCCACACCGGGGTGCGCGAAACAGATCGGGAAATACTTGCGGAGTTCTTTGGCAATGTCTTCTTCTTTATCCGCGGTAAAAAGGCACTCGGTGATTTTAATCGGCAAATTGAATTTCGCCAGCTTGTCCAGCGTTCCCTGGAAACGTTCGGGTGTTGTGGCAGCCAGACCGGTGGAGTTGGCCTCATCCGATGTAATCGTGTGGGACTGACATCCGATGCCGCCGATCGGAACACCGCTGGCAAGCAGGTTTTTAATTTGGGTGATGTAGGAACTGGCATTGAAGTTGCGTTCGACAAGAACGCCGTAATCGTTGACAAACAATGTAATATCGGGATTACCCGCTTTGGCCGCGAATGCCATTTCATTAACAATTCCGTAACCCAGACGACGGCGGAAAAAATCGCCGTTGATCATCTCATTATTCAGGTCGAACTCCGTGATCCGTCCTTTAAAATGACGGGTCACATCCATTGCGCGCTGAATCACCTTTCCCCGCAGTTCGTCAGTATTCAATTCCTTCAGCCACGGCATGATGTATTCGTCTTTCTCCCAGAAAATGCAGTGCCCGCGCATCGGTATGTTGCGTTCGTGGCAGAGCTCCCATATCCGGTCGGCCACGGCATAATCCACGGAATCCTTCTTGATTTCACAATCGTACCATTTCAGGGCGTTTTCGTGCACGGCGTAGTTAAAATTCTCCTCAATCGTTTTGAGATACATTTTCCTGTCTTCCGGCGACATGGCATTTGCGTGGTTTTCCGCAACTGAATTTGCGACTGCCGTACCGAACAAAAACTCGTGGCGTACCTGTTCCACTTTTACCTCGGCACCCGGTTTTGTTTGTATCATCATGTCCCCCATACGAATCTCCGAAATGCGGGCATCAATGGCTTCCGCTGTCAGTTTGGCTGAAATGTCATCCTGGGCAAAACAGGCAGAGACGATAAAGATAAAAATCGCCGGAATCCAATACATCAAATTGACTGTCACGATTTATTCTCCCATTAAAAAAGTTGTATTATTACTGATTGAGCCGTCCTTGTATTTTTTCCAATTCTTCTTCCGCTTCTTTAACCAGTTCCCTGAGGATCTCTTTTAGAGGCTGTATCCGATTGACCAGGCCCACACTCTGGCCGGCCATGAGCGACCCTCTCATTACATCGCCATCCTGAACGGCTCTTCTTAACGCGCCAACCCAGTATTTTTCCACTTCGAACTGGGCTTCTTCCTGTGAAATTTTATCCAGCCGCCTCCGCTGGATCAGCTCCATCTGAAGGTTGGCAAAATCCTCCATGCCCTTGTTTTTTAACGCCCGGACAGCCACCACGTGAAGCTCGGATCCGATTTGCGGTGTGGCTATCGCATCCCTCGCTTTGGCTCTGATAAATGTTTCTTTAAATTTTGGGTGGGCCTGGCACTCTTCAGCCAGTACGAAACGGGTCCCAAGCTGGACTCCGGCAGCACCCATCAACAGAAGATAGGGAATCAATCTGCCGTTTCCAAGACCTCCGGCCACAAAGATCGGGACGGATTCCACATTCAGAAGAACCTGCTGGAGCAGAATGACAAGCGAAACGTATCCGATATGTCCTCCGGCTTCGCTCCCTTCTAACATGAGGCCGTCGGTTCCGTTGCGGATCAGCCGCTTTGCAATCGATTCCGTAGATGCGAAACAGAGTACTTTGGCGCCACTTTGTTTTGCTTCCTCGATTTCCAGCGCTTTCGGAATGCCGCCGCCAAAAATGATAAACGGTACATTCTGTTTGGCTGCCAGTTTGAGATGTTCTTTATAATTCGGAGCGATTGTGATCAGATTGATCCCGAAGGGTTTGTTTGTCAATTCTTTTGTTTTTTGGATATCTTTTTTAAGAAGTTCGGGGTCCATGTTTCCCGCGGCCAGACAGCCGAACGCGCCCTGATTGGATACGGCGGAAACCAGTTTACTTTCCGATATCCACGTCATGGCACCGCACATAATGGGGTATTGCACACCAAGAAATTGCTGTCCCTTTTTCCAAAGTTTATTCAAAGTTGTCAAGACGGGTCCTTTCAATATAGTAATTGAAATTAAACATGATTTATTGTGTTGTCTTTTCTCCACATCCGGGAGATGTTGTTCATGTAAATTGCTTATTAGAAATAAATCCGGAACAATGGGCAATAATCCAGACCTGAATCCCAGAAAACATACAAAATTTATTTATATTTCACAAGCCGATAATCGAAGTGGCAAAGAAACGGTTTAAAAATCTTCTTCCATTTGATCAATATTTTTAGTATCATTTGATAGTTACATGCATATAGGAAAATTACAATGAAAAAGAATATAAATCAGCCTGTTTTGTTTAAGTTTACCATTGCTGGTATTTTTATTATTTTGTGTGCCGGTTTTGTCTGGCAGATCTTTTTCTCTCGAAGAGCGGTCGAGAAAACCATTCTTTCCGAATGGCGGATACTTCAGCGGATGCCGGGCAAGCTGGCTGTTACTTATCCATGGAACGGTTCTGTGTTTCCGCCGGATATGGCCCCTCCGACTTTTTTCTGGGAAGATTCATCAGGGAACGCAAAACACTGGTGTGTCCTTGCCGGTTCCGACAGTATGAAAAATCCATTCATTTTTATTACGGATGAAAACCAGTGGAAACCCGATTCGCTCCAATGGGGGAAAATCAAGCGCGAAGGGCCGGAGCGGGACATTTCGGTGACCGTTCTCGGATACAAAGGCCGTCACATTCTGTCGAGCAATCAGATTCATATATCCGTCTCCAAAGATTCAGTGGGCGCTCCCATTTTTTTCCGTGCGGTTCCTCTGCCCTTCGAATATGCATTAAAACATCTTGAAGAGATTCAATGGCATCTTGGCGATATTTCTTCCACGAATCCTCCGCCGGTTTTGCTTAAAAACCTGCCCTTCTGCGGGAACTGCCATTCGTTTTCAAAGGATGGAAGTACTCTCGCCATGGACGTTGATTATGCCAACGACAAGGGGTCATACGTTATTTCCGAAATCGAAGAAAAAACGGTTCTTACACCGGAAAAAGTCATTACCTGGAGCGACTACAAAAGAGAGGACGGTGAAAAGACATTTGGGCTACTCTCTCAAATTTCTCCCAATGGACGTTACGTAGCCAGCACATTGAAAGACCGGTCCATTTTTGTGGCGAAAGACGATCTCTACTATTCTCAACTCTTTTTTCCGATCAAAGGCATTATCGCAATATATGACCGGAAAGAAAAAAAATACGCCGCCCTTCCCGGAGCGGACGATCCGAAATATGTGCAGAGCAATCCGGTGTGGAGCCCGGATGGGCAGACCATTTATTTTGCCAGAGCGCCGGTCTACATGAATTCGGAGATTGCAGCCAGCGATGCGGTGGTGCTTCCCACATCCATGGCCGCGGAATTTATCGAGGGAAAGCGGGGATTTCAATACGACATTTACCGGATTCCGTTCAACAACGGAAAAGGGGGAAAGCCGGAACCGGTCCCCGGAGCTTCCCGAAACGGGATGAGCAACTATTTTCCCAAAATTTCTCCGGACGGAAAATGGATCGTATTTGCACAGGCTGAAAATTTTATGCTGCTCCAGCCGGATGCCAGACTCTTTATCATGCCGGTGAGCGGCGGTAGCCCCCGGGAAATGAACTGTAATCGATCCAATATGAATTCGTGGCATTCCTGGTCGCCGAATGGAAAATGGCTGGTTTTTGCGTCAAAATTCCGCAGGGCGTATACCGATCTTCTTCTGACCCATATCGATGAATCCGGGCAGGATTCACCTCCTGTCTGGCTTGAACATTTAAGTTTCAGAGACCGCACCATTAATATCCCGGAATTTGTTCCGTTGGATCCGGCCAAATGGACAGCCATTGTGGACCAGTTCTCAAATCAAAGTCATTATTTTTTTACTATTGGCAGGCACAAAATGGGTGAAGAAAAATATCAGGAAGCGATTCAGGCTTTTAATCGGGCCATTCAACTTGATTCTAATTTTATCGACGGATATCTATACAAGGGGCATGCCCAATTTTCACTGGGCAGATATCAGGATGCACTTCAAACCTATCGTCACGTATTGAAGCTTGATCCGAATTGCCGGAGCGTTTATGTGAACATGGGAACGGCCAGTTATAAATTGAAACTCTATCAGGATGCAATTCAGGCGTATGATAAGTCGATACAGGAAGATTCAAAAAATGCGTATCCCTATTTTGCGCGCGGGCTCGTTAAAGCCAAGTTGGATGATTTTAAAGGGGCGATCCGGGATTTTGATCGGTCCATTGAGTTGCGATCTCAATCCTATCGTGTCTTTTACGAGCGGGGGGTGTGTAAGGCATTATTAAATAATTTCAAGGGGGCAGCCGAGGATTTTAAACGGGCCTCTGGGCTTCAGCCGGATTACTTTGATGCATTTGAAAAGCTTGGCAATTGCTATTATCATCTGAAATCCTATCGGGAGGCAGTCCAGGCGTATGATCGGGCCATTTCGCTCCGTCCCAACCAGAGCGAATTATTTACATATCGCGGATTGTGCAGAAGGGGACTCAAGGATTTACAAAGCGCTTTATCAGATTTTGATCAGGCTGTTGGACTCAATCCGAATTCCGCTGTCGATTACTATTACAGGGGAGATGTCAAACTGAGATTGCATATGAAATCGGAGGGCTGCGCTGATCTGTACAAGGCAGTTGAACTCGGTTATCAACCGGCGGAAAAAATGATCAGGAAATATTGTCTGGATAAATAAGCAGTATTTTAACATCCGTTTGTAATAAAGGAGATCTTCGCAGATCGTCAGAAAGAAAATTAAAATTCAGGGCATTGTTCAGGGGGTGGGGTTCCGCCCCTTTGTGTATCGGCTTGCTGTGAGTTTCAATTTAAAAGGATTCGTTCTGAATACGGTCCGTGGTGTCGAAATAGAAGTCGAAGGCAAATCTGAGGTTGTTGACCATTTTATGGATGTCTTGCCCAAACAAATTCCTCCGGCTTCAAAAATTTCCAAAATAGAGATATCGGATCTTTCACTGCAAAATGATTTCGAATTCCAGATCCGGCCCAGCCGGAGAGAACAGCAGCGTTCGGCCCTGATTTCCCCTGATATTGGAATTTGTGAGGACTGCCTTCGTGAACTGCTCGATCCGGCAAACCGGAGATACCGGTATCCGTTCATTAACTGCACGAACTGCGGCCCCAGGTATACCATCCTTCGGGAAATTCCGTACGACCGGCCCAATACAACCATGTCTGTTTTCCGGATGTGTCCCGAATGTCAAAGTGAGTATGACAATCCTGAAAACAGGCGTTTCCACGCAGAGCCGAATGCTTGTCCGGTATGCGGCCCCGAAGTCTGGCTGACCGATTCGGCAGGCCAAAGGATACAGGTCCAGGATCCTGTTTCTGAAACTATCCGTCTCCTTAAATCGGGAAAAATTGTGGCCGTAAAAGGGTTGGGCGGATTTCACCTGGCCTGTGATGCAGAGAATGACCGCGCAGTCTCCATGCTCAGAGTCAGAAAGCGCCGGGAAGAAAAACCACTGGCCGTTATGGCACCGGATCTTTCTGCAGTCTCGAAATTTGCCGAATATACCGATCAGGAAATGGACTTGCTGATTTCACAACGACGGCCTATTGTTCTGTTAAAAAAGAAACCGTCCCATCCGCTCTCAAAGGAAGTTGCTCCGAAAAATGATACTTTCGGTGTGATGCTACCCTATACGCCGCTTCACTATTTGATCCTGCAAAAAGGATTAACCGCCCTTATCATGACAAGCGGCAATATTTCCGAGGAGCCAATTGCGATTGGAAATGAGGAAGCAGTCCAGAGACTGGGAAACATTGCTGATTTTTTTCTCATACACAACCGCGACATTTATCTCAGAAGCGACGATTCAGTGACGCGCGTGATCCGGTCGCTTCCCCGGCCGATCCGGCGCTCCCGCGGGATGGTTCCAGTTCCAATATTTCTGAAACGAAAATTGACTTCTGTTCTGGCTGTGGGTGGCGAGCTGAAAAATACGATCTGTTTTACTCAGGGCGACCGGGCTTTTGTGAGCCAGCATGTTGGCGATCTTGAAAATGCCGAGACACTCGCTTTCTTCGAAGAATGCATCGATCATTTCGAACAAATTCTTCAAATCAAACCTGAGGCCGTGGTTTACGACCTCCATCCCGATTATCTGTCTACGCAGTGGGTTTCTGAAAAAAAAGGAATCAAACAGATTGGAGTGCAGCATCACCATGCCCACATCGCTTCCTGTCTTGCAGAAAACGGCTGCGACGAGAAAGTCATCGGACTGGCATTGGACGGCACAGGATACGGTTCGGATGGTCACATCTGGGGGGGCGAAATTCTGATTGCCGATCTGCGGACTTTTCAGCGTACGGCACATTTCGACTATCGTCCCATGCCCGGCGGCGAAAAGGTGATTCGGGAACCCTGGCGCATGGCCTTAAGTTATATATATACTCAATTTTCAAATCAAACCAGTTCGAATTTAAAAAATAGAGACTTTTTTCAATATATTAAAAGGCTGTCTTTCTTGAAAGAAATTGGGATGGATTCTGTTCGAACGATTGTGAAAATGATCGAGAACAATCTCAACCCGGTCATGACGTCGAGCCTTGGCCGGCTCTTTGACGGCGTGGCCGCCCTGATCGGGCTTCGAAACGTTGTTGCTTTCGAGGGGCAGGCGGCCATGGAGTTGGAAATGGCGATGGACAGTTATTTTAAAAAACGTATAGAGGAACCGGGATATGAATTCGAAATCATTCAGGATCGTGGCACATTGATTTTTTCTCCGGACAATGTGATCCGGCAAATCGTCGATGATGTGTCCAATAAAGTGTCAGCCAGCCAAATCAGTTTGAAATTCCATATTGGCCTGGTCCATCTTTTCCTTCATGGTTGTCGCATAATGCGAGAACGATTTCAGCTCGATACGGTTGCATTAAGTGGAGGATGTTTTCAAAACAGGTTTCTTTTAGAGAAATTATCCGATCTCCTCGAAGCGGACCAGTTTAAAGTGCTTTCCCATTCCCAGGTACCGGCCAATGACGGCGGCCTCGCATTGGGGCAGGCGGCTGTTGCCGGGTACCAGCTGATTGAAGAATGAAATGATAAAGAAAGGGATAATAGTGGATTTTTCTTGATTTATATGGAAGTATTTACTACATTTTTCGGGAGTTTTAAACAAAAATTTATTAATCAAATTATTGATTGTGTCTATTTAGCTGCTTTTTTAAAATATATCTCATACTAATTGAATCCGTTTATGTTTATGGTTCATTCTGTGCCCACTAAAATAAAAAAGAAAAAGAATCAGCGTGCGCCTCATTTCAAATTAATCAGATCCCATCCTTCTTTTTTTGAAACGAAGTATGTTGTCTGTATGTTTGTAGTGCTTGTTTTATCGTTAATGGATGGAACAACGACTGTATACCTTCTCAGTATGGGCGCGTGGGAGGCCAATCCTTTTATGAGTTATGCTCTTTCGGTGGGCCATGAATTCTTTTTCTTTGTGAAGTATTTTTTAACCGCCGGCGGGCTTCTGTTTTTACTGGGCAACGGAGACAGGCGTGTTTTCGGTGGACTCTTTGCTTTGGAGGAAATTGCCGGAGGATTGGTGCTTTTTTATCTGGGTCTGGTGATTTATGAACTTGCTGTTCTTCATATCATTCAATAAGGATTTGTCATCATGTGCCTGGCTGTTCCGATGAAATTGATAAAGATTGAAGGTGAGAAGGGTTTGGTTGAGGTTGGTGGTGTACAGAGGGAGGTGGGGCTGCAGCTTATCGAAGATGTGAAAGCAGGGGATTATCTCATTGTTCATGCCGGTTTTGCCATCCAAAAATTAGATGAAAAAGACGCTCTGGAAACACTGGCCCTGTTTCGCGAGATGGAGAATCTCTGATTTGAA
>CAZTZL010000077.1:0-13747 GCA_964617625.1 uncultured bacterium | reverse complement strand
CCGGATCCGGAAACTGCCAGTCAGTACGACTCTCAGGCGCAGGGGGACGATACGCATGGCAATAACGATGAGAACGGGCTTGTTCAAACGACCCTCATCGCCGGTCAAACCACAGGTTCCGTACGTCTTGAATTTGTCCCCGGTCCTTCGGGTGAGGTCACCATTTCCGGGTGGCTGGATTATAATGGCAATGGAAACTGGACGGAAGATCTGGGATCCGTCAAATTCAGTTTCGGGCCTATGCCGGCAGGCGGATGGCAAAACCCGGTCACCATTCATTGGCCCTTGAGCAATCTGACGCCATTGAAAGCGGGATATACCATTGCCCGGTTCCGGATTTATGAGGGCGCCAATGGTTTCGTTTCTCCGACGGGTTCCGCAGGTTTCGGAGAGGTCGAGGACCATCAAGTGGAGATCAAGTCTGATGGTGATCCTGTCCTCCCCGGTGGCGTGATATTCGGAACCAAATGGGAGGATCAAGACGGCGACGGCATAAAAGATGCGGGAGAACCGGTTCTGCCTGGCTGGGAAATCTGGCTGGATGCCAATCAAAACGGAATCGAAGACGCAGGCGATCAATACGATTTTACGGACGCATCCGGACAGTTTGAATTTCAAGGATTATCCGCCGGCCAGTATCTTGTGGGTGAAAAGATGCAGTCGGGCTGGACACAAACCTGTCCGGGCGGATCGGGCACACATTTGGTAGATATCGATCCTGCAAAACCGAGTCTGGAGATTCTGTTTGGTAACCAGTGGGCAGGTACGGATATGGATATTGGTTCGGTCAAGTGGTCGCAGCCGCCGCTGTATGATCCGACGAGCGAGGACACAACCTGTTACTGGGGATGGAATGAAACCTCCGTTTATTCGCAGTCCTTTCTTGCGGACGACTGGTTCTGCCACGATCCCAGACCCGTGACCTGCATCCGGTGGTGGGGGGCATACGCGGATTGGGATTCGTTGTTCGCTCCGCCGACAGTGCCGGAAGGTTTCCAAATCGGTATCTGGACGGATGTTTCCAATGATTCGGCGGCCGGATTCAGTCATCCCGGAGAGATGGTCCAGGAGTGGTTCGTCAGCCGAAATGCTGTTCATGAAACAATCGATAAGACCTATTATTTCAATGAATTTATGGACGACCCGTCCTCCTGTTTCCGGTATACGTATTATATTCCGGAGAATGACTGGTTTTATCAGGAAGGCGATTCCACGGTTTACTGGTTGTCCATCGCTCCGGTCTATGAGACGCTTCCCGATTCCAATTTCTGGGGATGGCTGACAAGGGAGCACTACTTCAATGACGACGCGGTGCGCGTGCTGCAGCCCCTGATGCCGCAGCCGGGGAATGTGTACGAAACAGGAGGCATGGTGTCGGATTTCCGGGATTTCGCGTTCGAACTGGGAACCGATGAATATGAAAGTATTTACGATTTCGGGGACGCACCGGATTTGGGTTACGGAACGACCCTCGAGAGGAACGGCCCGCAGCACCTTTTCGATACGGGTGTCCGTCTGGGAGCATTGATCGATTCGGAGGCGGACGGCCTGCCCTCTGCCGATGCCAGTGGAGATGATCACAACGGCAGTGCGGACGAAGACGGTGTCGTTTTTCTGAACGATCTGATCCCCGGAGATATGGCCGAAATTAAGGTGACCACATCCACCTCCGGCTATCTGAATGCCTGGATCGATTTTCATGGAGACACCAAATGGAACTGGCCCTTTGACTTTGTATTTACCGATGTCGAGGTGGAAGCAGGAACCCATTCGTTGCAATTTCCGGTTCCTGATAATGCGTCTCTCGGTAGTACGATGGCCCGTTTCCGTTACAGCACCTGGCCCAAGGTGTATTTCCGCGGCTTTGCAGTAGACGGCGAGGTTGAGGATTATCAGGTGACCATTGGAACAACAAGTGACGTTGCGCAGTCCGGTGAAATTCCAAAAAAATACAATCTTGACCAGAATTATCCCAATCCGTTCAATCCGTCCACTCAAATTTCATTTGCACTGCCGAAAAAGGGCAGGATTGAACTGGCAATTTATAATGTGCAGGGTGCCAAAGTCCGGACTCTTGTATCCGGTATCAAAGAACCGGGGAACCACATCGTGATTTGGGATGGAGCGGATAAAAACGGCAAACATGCACCCTCGGGTTTATACCTTTGCAGGATTCAGGCAGCAGGGTATCATAAAACGATCAAGATGCTGATTCTAAAGTAAATGATTAGTGATCATGGCCAAGAATTATTGTTTAGGTGTAGAACTTCTGAACGGTCAGGACAAAAGGAGAATCTAATTTAATTAATGGAGGGAGAAAATGACATTATTCCAAAAAAAATACACGGTCCTATCGATCATGAGTTTAATAGTGATTTCCGTGATATTTTGCTTCCTTTCCATCAGTCAGGCCCAGGCTGATTCCTGGACGTATAAAACCCCCATGCCGACGGCACGATGCTTTTTGGGATCATGCGTTCTGGATGGGAAAATTTATGCGATCGGAGGGGCAACAAGTTCAAGCGCAGTCACACCTGCTCTTGAGGTGTACGATCCATTAATAGACACATGGACTCAAAAAGCGAATATGCCTGTGGCGTTGTGTTTTGTGAATGTGGCTGTCCTTGATGGAAAAATCTATGTTTTTGGCGGAAAAATCAGCGCGTTCGGCGCAGCCTGCAAACAGGTTTTTATTTATACTCCTGACACGGATGAATGGACGCAAATCGAGGATACACCGCATGATTATGGCGGCCCTGTCACAGCTGTTGTAGATGGCCAGGCCTATCTGATAGGAGGAGCGAATGAAGGAAGCGGTATTGTCGTGCCGGATGTCAGTGTGTATAATCCTGCAACACGCACCTGGACGGAAAAAGCAGACATGCCGACACCCCGGATTATGCATGCGGCTTGTGTTTATGAAAATTTAATTGCCTGCATTGGGGGGACCACTGAAAACTGGACTTCGGTTTTTTATCGAAAGGTAGAAGTGTATGACCCGCTTCAGAATACATGGACGACTAAAAATGATATGCCAGTGGGACGTTGGGGCTTGGCTGCCTGCACGCTTGACAGCCTGATTTATGTAACGGGTGGCTATTATGGACAAAATTCCTGTAACAGAGTAGACATCCTGAATCCCATATCCAATGATTGGTCCACGGGTACGCCGATGCAGCAGATTAGGCGGGCGCATGTGACCTGTGTTTTAGATGGAAAAATCTATGCACTCGGCGGATCCTATACAAACGGAGGTACGTCGGTTTTTTTATCCTCTTTAGAGGTGTATGATACGGATCAATCGACCAGCATTCTGAATGACAAAACCAACGGCTATACTCCAGATAAATTTCATTTGGGACAAAATTATCCCAATCCGTTTAATCCGCAGACGACAATCCAGTTTAAAATTCCTTTCACTGGAAAAAAAAATGTGAAAGTTAAACTTTATATTAATAATTTGCTGGGTCAGTCAATCCGTACTTTAATCAATGATCACAGGTCACCAGGATACTATCAGGTGCAGTGGGATGGTCTGGATGACACCGGCAATCAGGTGTCTGCCGGAATTTACCTCCTCCACATGAAAGCAGGAGATTTTATACAGACGAAGAAACTGATTTTACAAAAATAAAGAATTCAATTTAATGAAAGGAGTTTTTAAAATGAAAACCATCACTATTAAGAAATGTCTGGTCAAACCGTTGTTGTTTACATTTATATTGATCGGCATGCTTGAAGCACAGATCTATTATGTGGATAAAAACCATGCCTCGGCCAGTGATTCTAATCCGGGAACGGAATCCCAGCCCTGGGCCACTATTCAGCATGCGGCGGAAACGTTAACTGCCGGCGAGACGGTTTATATCCGGGCTGGTGTGTATTATGAAAGTATCTACATCGACAACAGCGGAAATGCAACCGATGGATCCATTGTTTTTTCGGGTTATCCGGGTGAAAAACCGGTAATTGACGGCACAGGTGTCACCGATACCGAAAATGGTGTCATCATTGACAAGTCCTATATCAAATTCAAGGATATTGAGATACGCAACTGGAGTGAAAATGCCATGTGGATTGAAAACGCTGGGCATATAGAAATTTCAGATTGTGAAGTGCATGACGTCTATTACGGTATCGGTCTCTCTGCCGGAACACACGATTTTGAACTCAACCGCGTTGTCGCCCATCATTTCTCTCTATATGGATTTGATGCATCCCCTGATGGAACCGATTGCTACAATGGAACCTTCAATGACTGTGTGGCCCATACAGGCCGCGACAGCGAAGCAAATGTGGACGGATTCGCGCTGGGGCACGGGACACAGCATGATTTTGTATTTAATCGCTGTACGACTTATAATGTCTATGACGGATTCGATATCAGTTCCCGGAATTCAACCCTCAACAACTGTTTGGCTTATGACTGCTGGAACGGAGCGTACAAGCTCTGGGCCGATCAGGTCACGCTTATCAACTGTATCGGCTATAACTGCAGTGAATCTGTTTTGGAACTGGATTGGGACGAAGATCCCGGAACGACCACACTGATGAACTGTACTTTTTACAATGGACAGACATACACCATCCGGGTAGAAAGCGAGTTGGATGGGTTGAATATGAGCAATTGCATCTTAGCAGGAGGAGACAATATCGGTCTGCTGTTTGAAGAAACAGGGATCGGAAATTACCACGGCGATTACAATATCTTTCACAATAATAATTCCGAACGGGCAATTGTTGTCGGTTATGAAGATGAGTTTACCATGACACAAATACAATCCGGCGCGTGGACTACTTACAGCGGTGAGGATGCGCATTCGCTGGTTGCAAGTTCCGACGCAAGCCTGTTTGTTAATCCGGGCCAACCAAATCTGCATTTACTGTCTGGAAGCCTTGGAGTGGATCACGGAACCGGAACAGGAGCGCCTTCACAAGATTATGAGGGCAATCCCCGCCCGTCTGGCAGCGGCTATGATATCGGCGCCTATGAGTATCAGGTTGGCACAAATGTTAAACTGACCAATTATAGTGCAACAATACCTTTGACTCCAATTTTATGTCAGAATTATCCCAATCCCTTTAATCCCGCGACGGCCATTGATTTCGTTTTACCTGAAAAACAACATGTGGTCCTGAACATCTACAATCTGGCCGGGCAGAAGGTGGAAGTCCTGGGTGATAAAGAAATGGGGATCGGTGAGCATCAGGTCAACTGGAATGCATCCAACTATGTTTCGGGTCTCTATTTCCTGGAATTAATTGCGGGAGGAAAACGGTTCGTTAAGAAAATGCATCTCATTAAATAATTCAGACTCTTCTTAAAAAACAATAAAAAATCCCGGCTCATTATCTAAACCGGGGTTTTTCTTTAAATTTCAAGAATATTTTCTCCCCTTTGAGGGGAGACCCTTGTCCCGCTTATGCGGGACAAGGAAGAGGGGATGTATCCCCTCCTGTTTTATATCTTACCTAAGCGCCTGTCTCTTTGAATAGCCATCATGCTTTCGCAAGTCTTTTTTTCCGTTTTGCTTCCCTTTTCTTTTTCAATTTACCCGAATAGTTTTCCACCGTCGCATAAATCACGGGAACAACAATCAAGGTCAATACGGTTCCTACTGTCAGACCTCCGATCACAGACCGGGCCATGGGCGCCCAATTCTCGCCGCTTGCTCCCAATCCAAGGGACAGAGGTGCCAGTGCAAGAATGGTGGTCAAAGCCGTCATGAGCACGGGCCGCATACGAGCTTCTCCGGCCAGTTGAATCGCTTTATACAGCTCGTTTCCACGTTCCCGAAGCTGATTGATATAGTCGACAAGAACAATCCCGTTATTTACGATAATGCCGACCAGCATGATAATCCCGATCAGCGACATCACACTAAGTGTGGTTCCTGTAAAAAGCAGAGCCCAGGCCACACCGATTATGGACATCGGGATGGTAAAGAGAATAATGAACGGATCGATGAACGATTCAAACTGGGAGGCCATCACCATATAGGTCAATACCATGGCCACAAGAAAGGCCAACCCCAGGTACATGAATGATTCCATCATATCCTCGGCAGCGCCCCCGATTTCGAGCCGAAAATCATTGGGAATAGCAACATCCTTTAACGCCTTCTGGACATCGGCTGTGGTTCTTCGCAAATCACGACCAGACACATCGATGCTGACCGTGACTTTCCGTTCCTGATCCTCCCTTGTAATTGCCGTGGGTCCGACACCGTATTCCACGTCGGCAATCGCTCTCAGGGGAATCTGATGCCCGGTCGGTGTCATGATCAAAATATTTTCCACATCGCTTTCACTTTCCCGGGCTTCCTTTTTAAGCTGTACACGAATGTCGAATTCGTCGCCGCTTTCACGGTATCGGGTAGCCACACTGCCCAGAATACTGGTTGAAATGACCTGCCCGATTTGCGCGGTGGAAAGTCCAAGATCGGCAATGCGCTGACGATCAAGATTGATTTTCAGTTCCGGAGCCGCTTCCTGCAGACTGATTTCCGTACTGACAATACCACGGATATCTTTAACTTTTTTGACGACCTCATTCGCCAGAGCTTTGGCCACATCCAGATCATGTCCGAATATTTCAATGGCAATATCTCCGCCACCACCCATAAACGACTCTTGACCCCGGTCTTCAAAACGGACTTTCATATCCGGAATCTGGCTTAAAGGTTCGCGAAGATCTTCTGTGATTTCATCCAGGGACCGCTTTCTCTCCGATCGTGGTTTGAGCCGGGCCATGGTGTCTCCCTGATAGGAACCGGTCGACGAAAAAGCCGCCCAGACACCTTCACCCTGCCCAAAATTGGTATAGACAATCTCCGACTCCGGAACCCGATCCATAATAATTTGATCGATTTTCCGCACGCTCTCTTCCATGGCCGGAAGGCTGGTCCCCGGGGAACGGTCCAGAGCCAGCTGAAGATAGCCCATGTCGCTGTGCGGGAAAAATTCACCCCCCCGCGTGAACAGGATGATGATTGATATCACCAGCAAACCGGCTGTAGAAAACAGGACCGTTTTCCTGTGATGGAGAGCCCACTTTAAACTTTTAATATAGACAGATTTCAGGCTGTCGATCCACCCGCCAATCCGGTTCCCCAGCTGATGCAACCGTTTCTTTGAACGGGATGTATCGACGATTTTCATGATACGTGAAGCCAAAAGCGGTACGAGAGTAAGAGCAACAATCAGGGAAGCCGCCAGTGAAAAACAGATCGTCACCACCATGTCCTTGAACATCTGTCCGGCCAGTCCGGGCACAAAGAGCACAGGCACGAATACAGAGACTGTTGTCAGCGTGGAAGCTGTGATGGCCATGGCCACTTCGTGCGTCCCGATATCCGCTGCATCTCGTGCTGTTTTCCCTTCCTCCCGATGACGATAAATGCTTTCCAGTACAACAATTGAATTGTCCACAAGAAGCCCAACCGCCAGTGCCAGACCGGCCATGGAAATCATATTCAAAGTGATCCCCGCCTGATCCATCACAGCGAAAGTGACAACCATGGAAATGGGTATGGAAAGAGCCACGATTACTGAGCTGCGGATGTTGCGAAGGAAAAAGAGCAGCACGATAAATGCCAGAAAGATGGCTTGTATTGCTGTGCTTCCAAGATTCGATATGGATCGATTGATGAACTGCGCCTGTTCCCATACCGTCCCGATCTCAATCCCCTTGGGCAGTTCACTTAGTATACGCGGCATTTCTTTTTTAATATTTCGGGTCACATTGACTGTATTGGCATCAGACTGCCGCTGAAGGACCAGTATAACAGAGGGACTGCCGTTGGTCCAGACACGCGCACGCTGTTCCACAAATCCATCCACGACATCAGCCACATCTTTGATATGAATGACGGTCTGCCCCATTACAGCGACCGGCGTATTTTCAATCTCTTCCAGACTTTGATACTCACCCATGGTTTGGATTGTAAATTCCTGCTGATCGTCTTCTATCCAGCCTGACGGCAGCTGCATATTATTGGAGCGCAGGGCATTTTCTATCTGCTGAATCGAAATGTTGTGCGCCTTCAACCGGACAGGATCTGCAAGAACTTTAATTTCCCGCTGCAGCCCGCCCGTGGTCGAAGCCGAAGCCACACCCGGAATTCGTTCGAGTCTGGGTTCAATCTCCAGTTCGGAGATGCGTCTCAGTTCGGCCAGGCCATGCACTTTGGATCCCACTGTATAGAATGCTATTGGCTGCATGGAAGGATCGAAAGCAAAAACAAGAGGATTGCTGACATCCGCAGGCAGATAATCTTCTACCCATCCCAGAGCATTCCGTACATCAATCTCCGCCTGATCCATATCAGTACCCCACTCAAACTCAAGCATGACCAGCGAGAGCCCCTGTCTGGAAGTGGAATTGACTGTCTTGACATTCTGCACGGATGCAATCGTTTCCTCAATAGGACGCGTGACCACGGTTTCGATATCAAAAGGACCCACACCCGTATACTGGGTAATCACAGCGATTACCGGAAAACTTAAATCCGGATACAAATCAACATGGAGCCTGCCGAGGGAAAAAAGTCCGAAGCCCACGGCGATGAGATAAATCATCAGAAATGTAACGCCGCGTTTGATGGCGACTTGTGTTATTCGCATTGCGTAGCCTCCTCTCCGGATGCAACGTTCACTTTCGTTCCTTCGCGGAGATTGTTCTGTCCGGATACAACCATCACATCGCCAACGGACACACCTGATTTGACGGCCACACATGAGTGATTGACATAATAGACATCGAGTTCCCGTTGTTCGGCCCGGCTGGAATCATTCACCACATAGACAAAGTAGGTTTTCACGACTTCATCCTTGCCTTCAATTTTTTTAAGTGAAGTACTTTCCAAAACTGCATGCCGCGGCACAACTAAAACACTGTCCAAAATCCCCGTAGTAATCTCGACTTCTCCGTACAATCCCGGTTTCAAACGATGGTCCGAATTGGGAATGAGAACCTCTACCGAGGCCATGCGTGTCATCGGATCGAGTACCGGGCTGATCTTGATGACTTTCCCGGCAAATATCTCATTCGGATAACTGCGCACACGCACTTCCGCCTTCTGGCCGATAGCCAATATTCCAAGGTCTTTTTCCGTGGCATCAAAAAGAATCTTAACCCGATTCATCTGAACGATACTAACCAGCGGCATGGCCGGATTGACCATGTCCCCGACTTCGTAGTAACGTTTCCCGATAATACCTGAAATCGGCGCGAGAACCGTCGCATCGCCGAGCTGGCTTCGGGCCGATGTATATGCCGCCCGCATCTGGGTCGCCTGAGTCTCTATCGCATCGAACTGCTGCTGGCTCATGGCACCCTGATGAAAAAGTCTTTGGGCGCGTATGTATTCCGCCTCAATATTGTTTTTCGATGCTTCGGCCTGACGAACCGCCTGCTCGATGGTCGTTGCCAGAATCCTGGCAAGCGTATCTCCTTTTTGTACAAGATACCCTTCATCGACATAAAAAGCCTCGATGCGGTCCGGAATTTTAGCGAACACCTTGACCTCGATCTCCGCTTCAATATCCCCGTTGTAGAAAAGCGACTGCTCCACATTTCCGAGGCCGATTTTCATAACGTCAACAGGAACCTGAACTTCTTCAACTGTTTTACTGGATTTATCGCATCCGGCAATCACCAGAATTACAAATAAACCTAAAATCATGAATTTTTTCATCATGCTCCACTCCATTTTTTGAATAGATATTTTTTTTGATTTATAGCACATCTTTTAACAGTCCCGTCACCCGTCTGAGATTGTAACGGGCCATCTGATATTCGTGAAGCGCCGAAGCGTAATTCAACCTGGACTGAGTGAGCGCCAGTTGGGAACTCAGTACATCCAACTGCGTGCTTGCCCCTTCTTCGTACATGAGATTGGCCAGTCGCAGCGCTTCTTCTGCAAGAGAAATCGACTCTTTCGCAGCCTGGTATTTTTCACTGGATTCCTTGAACTTATTGTACCCAATTTCAACTTCAGCCGCGATTCCGTCCCGGGTCAGTTTTTCGCCATCAAGAGTAATCATGTAATCGAGCCTGGCTTTCTGGTACTGTTTGCAGGTTCTGAATCCCCGGAACAGGGGGATCTGCAAGCTGAGCGTAGACGTGAATCCTTTGCTGAAATCATCATTCGTAAATTTATAGTCGTTCCTCATACCGAGAAAGGAGTAATCCGTCGAGAAAAACAACTTGGGTAAAAACTCGCTTCTCGCCAGCACCACTCCTTTTGATGCCATCCGCTTCTGAGATGTCAGAGCATGAAGTTCGGGCCGGGTCTTGACAGCCTGAGCCTGAAGATCGGCCAAAGAAATCCCGGCATAATCATCCGGAACATACTCCAATGCTCCTTCTAAATCAATCACTGTATTTTTATCGAGACCCAGGATCATACGCAGACCGGTCATTGCGGCCTGATAATTGTTTCGAGCAGATATGACTGCCGGTTTTAAATTGGCAGCCTCTACCTCTGCGCGCATTCTGTCGAATTTCGAGGCGGAGCCGACATCGACTCTTTTTAAAACCAGATCGAGATTGGCTTCGGCCTGATCGAGTGCTTTTGTTTGAACTTCAACGAGTTCCCTGGCAAGCAGACAACCGTAAAATGCATCGGCAGTTTGATAGATCAGATTCTGACGTTTTGAATCGAGATCGTCCTCTGCGGCATCCCGAACTGCATCGGCCATCTGGATACCCGCAATCCCGGCTCCTCCCAAAAACAGAGGCTGTGTCAGCATGGCACCGTATGTAAACGTGTTTTCCAGTCCCATTGCGAAATCAAGAAAATCCGGCCCGCCGAGCACGTCCTGCAGAAAATTGGGTATTTTCGTTGTCTGCAGATCCCAGGCATGCACAAAATTGGCGCTCGCATCAAGCGATGGCAGTAATGCTGAATAGGCTTCCCAGATACCCGCTTTTGCTTTGTCCAATTCTTTTTCGGCAATCCGGACTTCCGGATTCTTTTCCAGCGCAATGGCCACACTCTGCTCCAGAGTCAGCACCATTTCGTCCTGCGCAAAAAGGCCAACTGATAAAATAAACAAGAAAAGAAATAAAACAGTTTTTTTGACCATTATTGAACCTCCTGATTGATCTTGGCTTTTCACTTGATAAAGTAAAGAATCATTTAATCATAACACCGTTTAAAAACAAATCGAGAATTTGTTCGGTTTCCTTTTCTATAGATTCCGAATTTCCCTGAAACACACGTTGAAATGTAAAAGAATTTAATATACCCCTCAAACCCTTGGTTAATACGGACGATTCTATTCCCCGCACTATTTTCTGTCTCTGTCCGATTTTTATCAGATCGTCTATGATATCAATAAACATTTGGAAAAACTTCATGCCGATTTGATGCAGGCGATAATGATCGTTTGTATCGGCACGGCTTCTTTCCGAGTGAACGATCTTGAAGTATGGTTTGTGTTCCTCAAAAAAAGTCAAGAATGTGTATACAAAATTCTTCAAACATTCGGTGAAAGGTTTATCGCCTTCAATTGTCGCGTTCAACCGCTGATAGAGCATATCCGTTTTCTCCTGAATAATTGAGAAAAACAGATCGTCCTTGTTTTTAAAATAAAGATAAAGTGTCCCTTTTGAAAGTCCGACCCGCTCGGCAATTTCATCCACTGTCACTTCGTGAAAATCTTTCTCCGCAAAAAGCTGAAGACCTGCCTCCAGAATTTCATTCCTGCGTGCATTTTTTTCATGCTCTTTACGGCTCTGTGTATTCATGTAATTCCTCGATGTAATTTACTTGAGACCAACTCGCCGGTCACTAACTGACTGGTCAGTCATAATATAATAAACGAAAACGTTAAATAAAAGTTTCAATTTATTTTTAACAAAATTTTAATAATTTTCGCATTTCTGTTTCTAATCAATATAGACGATTGAAATGGCAGATTATTTTCTTGACTTTATCAAAATATTTAATTTTATTTGAACTGATCTATATCACTCTGAACTGATAGTAGCATTGCTTACGCACACTTGCGCTAATGATAATCCTGGATCGTCTTTGGGCTCAACCGTACCAGAACAAGCCCATAGAATGGCTGGAATAAAAAACATTGGCCTAACACATTGCATTGTTTTGATTAATTTGTACAATATTAGACAATTTATTTTAGGTGGTTTGGTAGATAATACTAGGTTATAATGCTCTTCCCTTTTTCAAATTTAAAGGATTGATATGGGAGAAATAATTGTAGTCATCATTATATATCTTGGGGTTTTAATAGCATTTGTTTTTGCAAATGAAATTTTTTCTGAAGGGCCTAATACATCCATTTCACGAATAAAAAAATTGGGGAAAGGTGGACAACTAATCACAATAGGTTTGATAATAGTTATTTTAGTTCCATTATTAATATCAACTCTTGAAAGTAAATATATCCCAATTGATATACAGAAAGGAATAATTTATAAATGGGGTATTTTTCCAGTAATTCTTCTATTTTTTATTCTATTTCCTTTTTCACTTGTAATAAAATCAATGGATAAAAAAGCAAAGAAAAGACTTAAGAATATTAATAATACTTCTTTTAAAGCAAGGTTTCATATAAATTATTTAGAAATCTTCAAATTAAAGGAGTTGTTGCCAACGAAAAACTATTTGTTGACAAAAAATCAAAATAGTTATTCCCCACCTTTTTTACTAACCTATACAATCTATAGTCATAAGGGATTACTCTTCCTTGAACTTGATTATTATAAATGTAAAATTTCCGATTTGATTAATAACAAATACCTAGGGCTTTCAGATTCTTCTCTAGTCTTTGTTAAACGTCTTAAAGTCACTGATTTATTTAGGGATGAACCGATGTATTTTTGGTTAAACGCAACAACTGTTGAAGATGCAGATTCTTTTGAAAAGAAAGATGAGAATATTAATCTGACCTTTGAAAATAGATTAGATATTAATGGAAATATTCACATCTGTGCTTCAATATATGACCGGTTTATAAAGGATAGAGACAACCAGGAAAATACATCTGCTATAATTTTTAAAATGAATTTATTTTCAAATTATGTTGGAAAGAAAATTCTTGATGAGCCAAGATTTATTCAGAATATTCCTGTTAAAGATTATACTGTAAAATTAGTAGACGAAAATAATGACTCTATTGTATCACACGATTCAATGATGGGTGAAAATCTAGGAATTCTTTATGGACATGAGCCATCTGTGTATGGTAAATTTATTGATGTTAATATTTCATATTCTTTAACAAATGAAGTTTTTTGGGAATAGCATATAGCATTATAACACAAGCGTTAACTGGGAATTAACCGCCGGGCGGTGAATTCCCAAACGGAAAATATTGCAGCGGTTAATCCCGTTATGCTAAGTCTTTATTAACGGTATAAATTGAGTATCATTATGAATCCACAAGAAGTATATCATGTTGCTTTTATGCCATATCTTCCTGTAGAGACAGGCTTTGAGATAGGCGATTATAAAATTTGGTCATTCTATGATGAAGATAATGATTTAATAGAAAACACTTCAATTAAAGAACAACTGACTAACTATTTTAGCAGATATTATGAATTTAAATTTGACAGAAATAGTCGTATCCATGAAGAATCGTTGACAAAAATATATATTATTTCACCTAAAGATTTCATCATCGGTAGAGATCTTTTCTCACAAAAGCAAATTGATGATATTAAATCTATAAGCCATATAATGGCATTTTCATCAATATTTGAAGCTGGTTT